>NZ_MUEW01000007.1:0-184747 GCF_001995655.1 Salinivibrio sp. IB868 | reverse complement strand
TGGCGAGAACGAACAGCTTTCTAGATTACCGAATTTGCTTGGCGACCATAGCGCTTTGGACCCACCTGACTCCATGCCGAACTCAGTAGTGAAACGAAGCAGCGCCGATGGTAGTGTGGGGTCTCCCCATGTGAGAGTAGGACATCGCCAGGCTTGCTTTCTTGTTTTCAGATTTTTGGAAAAATCTGAAGGCAAAAAGGATTTAAKCATCAAAGCARATWGAYGTAAGACTTTGATGAGAAAACACCAAGCCCTGACCTCACGGTCGGGGCTTTTTTTTGTTTGTCATTTTTGTACTGAGCTTTATGCTTTCCCTTCCTGCTAGCTTTTCTCCCGTGCGTTTCTCTGATCTTCTTTTCCCTTCTGTCCGTAGTCTCTACATCAGGAGGTGTGACTATGGTGACTGTATTTTACGACAGTATGTGTCCTTTATGCGTGAAAGAGATGCGTAAGCTGTCTCGCTGGGACACTGAGGGTGTTTTGCAGCTGGTCGATATTCATCAAGCCGATTTTTGTGATCGGTTTCCTCATGTCGATCCCAGCTCTGCAAATCGCATTCTGCACGCACAAGATTGCAGCGGGAAGATGGTGTATGGTTTAGATGCGACCTACATAGCTTGGCAAGCGGTAGGCAAAGGGCATTGGGTTAAGTGGTTACGTAGGCCTGGCATTGCCTGGTTTGCGGATAAAGCCTATTTGTTTTTCGCCCGCCATCGTTATCGAATATCTGCGTTGTTAACGGGCCAAGCCCGTTGCCAGCGGTGCCAACTTGAATAAGGATACTTATGTCCCTAAGCGTGTATGAAAGAGATGATATATTGGCCATGGAGAAGCGCTACCGTGCGGCGTTCGTCAATAGCTTGTCAGGTTTTAAATCGGCGAACCTACTGGGAACAAGTGATACGAGTCGGCAGACAAATCTATGCATTGTGAGTTCTGCGTTTCACTTAGGGGCAAACCCTGCGTTGATGGGGGTGATTATCCGCCCTGATACCGTCCCGCGAGATACGTTAGCAAATATCAGAGAAACAGGTGTTTATACTCTCAACCATGTTCAAAAAGAGATGGTTGTCGCGGCGCATCAAACATCAGCACGCTACCCACACGGCGTGTCTGAATTTGAGCAAGTGGGGTTGACTCCTTTATGGCGAGAGCGCATTAATGCGCCTTATGTTCAAGAGGCTGCTATACGTCTTGGTCTCATTCTTCGTGAAGAGCACACCATGGCGATCAATGGCACCCACCTGTTGGTGGGTGAGATCATTGAGGCGCATGTTCCAGATAGCTGTATCAGCCATGATGGTTTTGTCGATATTGAGCAAGCAGGCTCCGTCGCTTTGAGTGGCTTAGACAGCTACCATACCACTGATCGTGTTGGTCGTCTGAGCTACGCTAAGCCCGATAGCATGCCTGAATGGCTTGGTTAGCGATTACGTGCCATATAATGGGCATCGACAAACTCGCCATTGCGGAATGCAAACTGTTTGGCGGTGCCTTCAATTTCAAAGCCAAAGCGTTGATAGAGATGGATAGCCGCTGTGTTATCTGTGTATACGGTCAACTCGATCCGTGACATATTCAACCAGTTATCGGCTAAATCGATCGCTTTTTCCATTAGCGCGCTACCAATGCCGCGGCCTTGATAGGCATCATGAACGCCCATGCCAATATCTGCAACGTGGCGACGGCGAGGATTCGCGGCAATGACGAAGCTGAGATTACCGACCACTTTACCTTCCAGCTCGGCAACCAATGGGTATACGCCATCTGGCACGTTATTAAGCCGCTTTTCCCACATAGCGAGGCTTGGCATCGGCAACTGCAAGGTACCCGCTTGGGCGTTAGGTTGCGCGTAGATTTCACGTATCGCAGGAATATCGTCGACGTGGTATTGACGAATAATCAGAGACATAACACATCCTTGTGGTGAGCTTTCCTCTCTAATAAGCCATGGAAGCAAAAATAAATCAACAGCGTATATTAATTAAGTTACTGATTATTCACTCTAAATGTAGATCAAGCGGGGTTTTACTGGCCCGCCCGCCAATTTCTCGGGTCAGTCGGGGGACCAAATAGCCGGAAAGCTGGCCGATAATCTCCTGCATTAATGCGCGCGCTTCATCGTCCGAGACTAAAAAGTGGGCGGCGCCTTGAACTTTATCCAATACATGCAGGTAATAAGGCAAAACGCCAGCCTCAAAAAGTCGTTGGCTCAGTGCCACCAACGCATCCGCACTATCATTCACGCCTTTGAGAAGCACGCTTTGGTTGAGCAGCGTGATCCCCGCTTGTCGCAATGCGTGGAGTTTGTCGCTTAATTCGTCATCGATCTCATTGGCATGGTTGATGTGGGTGACCATTACCACTTGTAAACGCGAGCGCGATAAGCGCTCGGTCAGTGCGGAAGTGAGGCGCGCAGGGATCACTACGGGCAAGCGAGAGTGAATACGCAGCCGTTTAACATGCGTTATTTGCTCGATAGCACTGATGAGCCAATCGAGCTCCTCGTCTTTTGCCATCAGCGGATCACCACCAGATAAAATCACTTCGTCTATCTCTGCATGAGCGGCGATATAATCCAGCGCCCCTTGCCACACGCGTTTGCTGCCTTTGTTATCTTGATAAGGGAAATGGCGGCGGAAGCAATAACGGCAATTTATGGCACAGCCTCCCTTAACGATCAGCAACACACGGTTGTGGTACTTGTGTAACAAACCAGGAATCGCATTATCTTGCTCTTCCAGTGGGTCAGCGCTGAACCCGTCAACCTCAGTAAACTCGTCTGCCACTGGTAGCACTTGCTTAAGCAGCGGGTCATTAGGGTTGCCCTTTTCCATTCGGGCAACAAAACTACGTGGGACGCGCTGTGTAAACAAACGGCGCGCGGCAAAGCCGGCCTCCCACCCCTTTGGTGAAATTTCAAGCGTTTGCAGCAGTTCACTGGGATCTGTGATCGCCTCTGCGAGTTCTTTGATCCAGTTTCGCTCAACAGCAGGCTGGATTCGGGTTATGATGTGCGACATTTGTGAAAACTCGAAGATGTTAAGAGGATCAAGATGGCGTCTTTCAGCACTAATGAATTCCGCGGCGGTTTGAAAATTATGCTCGATAACGAGCCGTGTGTCATTACCGAAAATGAATTCGTAAAGCCAGGTAAAGGTCAGGCCTTTAACCGTGTCAAAATCCGTAAGTTGATCTCCGGTAAAGTACTAGAGAAAACATTTAAATCGGGTGACAGCGTTGAAGCGGCCGACGTGATTGAAGTCGATATGGATTACCTGTACACAGACGGTGAATTCTATCACTTCATGAACAATGAAACCTTTGAGCAAATTGCGTCTAATGAGAGCGCAGTGGGTGATAACGTCAAGTGGTTAGTCGAGAACAACACTTGTACGCTTACGCTGTGGAACGGCGACCCTATCGTGGTAACACCACCTAACTTCGTTGAACTAGAAGTGACGGAAACTGATCCTGGTTTGAAAGGTGATACGCAAGGAACGGGCGGTAAGCCAGCGACACTGAGCACAGGCGCTGTGGTTCGCGTGCCTTTGTTTATTCAAATCGGCGAAGTAATTAAGGTCGATACCCGAACGGGTGAGTACGTTGGACGGGTTAAATAACGATACCGCGAAAAAGCCCTGAGCTGATATAGGCCAGGGCTTTTTTATTATGACGGGCCGTCGGTGTTCGTTAAATGACAAGCACCAACAGCACGGCGGCAATGCTGACGGCAAAAGCGATGGCATAGCACACCACTTTGCCTGCTAACCCCACATGCAGCTTCAAATCATGCAGCCCGTGATGAATGCGGTGCATGGCGTGCCACATTGGTAGCGCCAGCGTGGCGAGGATAAGCAATTTGCCCAGCCAGTGATCAGCAAACATCATCACGCGGTCATAGCTCAATGCGGATGGGTCAATAACGCCAAGTGGGATGAGAACCCCCAGAATCAAGACAGTCACCGGGGTAAACATCGCGAACCAGGTCCCCCCGGCGCCAAATAAACTCCACCAAATGGGCTCATCGGAACGTTTGGGTTTGGGATCGATCATAACACCTCCTAAATGAGCACAAGAGCAATCAGTGAGATCACCGCGACCGCGGCCCATTGCGCACCAACCACCCATTTACCGTCGAGCAGTTTTCCTTTAATGCGAATCGGCATTACTTGCGGCATCATGCTAAAAAACGTGGTGGCATGAAACAGGCTGGCGACCAAGGCAACCAGGTTCAAGATAATCACAACCGGGTGGGCCATATAATCCAGCCAGCTTTGCCACGCTTGCGGTCCCTGAACCAAGCAAATTAACCCAGCTGTAAGACTAAGCGTAAAAAAGACCAAAGGCAGTACTGTTGCTTCTCGCACCATATAAAAGCGGTAGAACGGATGTTCGAGCCACCAAGTACGAGGCATGGGGCGTGTATAGGGTTTGCGATTACTCATCCTCTTACCTCCTGCCCATCTTTATTGGGATTAAACATGGCAATCACCATATCTTGGGTGGAAGCCACCTTGCCTTGGTTGACCGCACCCGCAGGATCAACACCTTTCGGGCAAACTTTTGAGCAGTAGCCGACGAAAGTACATCCCCATGCACCGTTATCACTATTAATCAGTGGCATGCGTTGGGCTTTCCCCTTGTCTCGACTGTCAAGGTTATAGCGGTGTGCCAGCGCGATCGCAGCAGGACCAAGAAAGTCGGGATTGAGACCAAACTGAGGACAGGCGGCGTAGCATAAGCCGCAGTTGATACAAGCGGCAAACTGTTTGTAGCGTGCCATTTGTTCAGGCGTTTGCGTGTTGGGCCCGTCTTCAGGGCGACGATCATTACCCAAGATATAGGGTTTTATCGCTTCAAGGCGCTCAATAAAGGGCGTCATATCGACAACGAGATCTTTTTCGATCGCAAAATTAGCCAAAGGCTCAATCACCACCCCTTTGGCGTAATCACGTAAAAACGCTTTGCAAGCGAGCTTGGGCACGCCATTGACCATCATCCCGCATGAGCCACAAATGGCCATGCGACACGACCAGCGATAAGAGAGCGACTTATCGAGGTTGTCTTTGATATACCCCAGCGCATCCAAGACCGACATGGTTTCATCGCCGGGTACAACGAAAGATTGCGAGTAAGGCGCATCATCCGTTGCCGGATCGTATCTGAGCACTGAGACCTGGTAGGTAGTTTGCGTCATGATGCGTGCTCCTCTTTTGAGTCAACATTGCCACCATTGGCGCGTTCTGCCGCATCACCATACAACCGCGCTTGTGGTTGTGACTTGGTGATTTTGACATCGCCATAATCAATGCGAGGACGGCCGTCAGGTTGGTAGAAGGCTAAGGTGTGCTTGAGATAGTTTTCATCGTCACGCTCGGTACAGCCCTCATCAAGGCGTTGGTGGGCCCCGCGAGACTCCTTACGCTGGATAGCAGAATGTGCCATGGCTTCGGCCACTTCCAAGCCATAGCCCACTTCAATGGCATAGAGTAGGTCAGTATTGAACACACTCCCTTGGTCTTGGATGGCAATATGCTGATAGCGTGCTTTGAGTTCCGCGATTTTATCAATGGTGGCTTGCATCAGATCTTCGCGACGATAAATACCGCAGCCCGCTTCCATTGTCTCGCCAAGCTCTTTGCGAATATCCGCCCAGTTTTCTTCGCCTTGATTGCTCAGCAACTGATCAATGCGCGCTTTGACGTTCTGAACTTGGGCATCAATCGCCGCTTGATTCCAATCTGTGAAGGCCGCTGCCCGTTTTGCTGCGCCTTCACCCGCCAAACGACCAAATACCGCCAATTCAGCGAGCGAGTTTGAGCCGAGTCGATTAGCGCCGTGCAAACCGACGGAGGAGCACTCACCAACCGCAAATAAGCCGTTAACGCGCGTTTCGGTTTGGGCATCCGTTTCAATGCCACCCATGGTGTAGTGCACCGTGGGACGAATTGGGATCGGCTCTTTGGCGGGGTCAACGTTGACATAGGCTTTGGCGAGCTCACAAATAAACGGCAGCCGTTCTTGAATATAGTCTTCGCCGAGGTGACGTAAATCGAGATGAACAACGTCACCGAGCGTGTGCTTGATGGTATTGCCTTTTTGCTGCTCATGCCAAAAGGCTTGTGAGACTTTATCGCGTGGGCCGAGCTCCATGTATTTGTTTTTCGGTTGACCGACGGGCGTTTCTGGCCCGAGTCCATAATCTTGCAGGTAGCGGTAGCCGTCTTTGTTGACAATAATGCCACCTTCGCCACGGCAGCCTTCGGTCATTAAGATCCCCGTACCAGGCAGTCCTGTGGGGTGATATTGGACAAATTCCATATCACGCAGCGGAATACCGTGGCGATAAGCCATGGCCATACCATCCCCGGTGACAATCCCACCATTGGTATTGCAGCTGTACACGCGTCCCGCACCGCCAGTGGCTAACACCACCGATTTGGCTTTAATACAAACCAGCTCGCCTTCCGCCATGTGCAAGGCAATCAAGCCTTGTACTTGCCCGTCATCGATAATCAAATCAATCACAAAGTATTCATCGAGACGCTGGATTTGTGGGTATTTGGTCGAGGTTTGAAACAGGGTATGGAGCATATGGAAGCCGGTTTTATCGGCAGCAAACCATGTACGCTCCACTTTCATACCGCCAAACCGACGAACATTGATACTGCCATCGTCTTTTCGACTCCAAGGGCAGCCCCATTGCTCGAGTTGTACCATTTCATGGGCACAATGTTTGACAAAGTAATCGACGACATCTTGTTCGCATAACCAGTCGCCACCGCTCACGGTATCGTTGAAGTGGTTGTCTAGGCTGTCTTCGTCCTTGATGACGGCAGCCGATCCACCTTCTGCGGCCACGGTGTGGGAGCGCATGGGGTAGACCTTAGACACCAGCGCAATATTAAGAGAAGGGTCAGCTTCAGCGGCCGCAATGGCCGTGCGCAGTCCAGCGCCACCAGCGCCGATAACTGCAATGTCTGTGGTGAGGGTCTGCACGTTCATCCTCCAGTGTAGGGAAAGCCAGTGCTTGGCTTGTTTATTGTTCTGCTGTCATGGTAGGCAATCTACGCATAGTAAAAATTGACTCAGTCGGGGAATTGCCGTGATTTTGCGGGCATGGGTGTTAAATTGCATAAAAGTGTGATGTTAGTCGTTAAGTGCCTGCCTCTCTTGTAAAAATGAGAAATACTCACCAAGAAAATGCGTCGTGTGACACATAGTTGCTGTGTGACAGCGGTGATGAGCACTTGTCATTCCAGGCGGCAGCGATAGACTGGCGCCATCAGAGAGCGCAAGGGTAAACGTATGAGTGAGAGGAATCGGTGGCAGCCAACGGCAAGCGTGTCACAACTAAAAAAGCGCGCTGCGATCATAGCCCGTATCCGTCAATTTTTTGCCGTCCGTGATGTATGGGAAGTGGATACCCCAGCACTGAGTCAAGCGGCGGTGACCGATGTGCACCTTCATAGCTTCACAACGTCTTTGGTTGGGCCGGGTTTTGCTGACGGCGTCGCCTTGCACCTCATGACCAGTCCAGAGTTCCATATGAAGCGGCTATTAGCCGCTGGAAGTGGGGCTATTTATCAAATCAGCAAAGCGTTTCGGAATGAAGAAGCGGGGCGCTACCATAACCCCGAGTTTACGATGTTGGAGTGGTATCAACCTGGCTATACCCACCATGACTTGATGGACGAAATGGATGCCTTGTTACAAGCGGTGCTGAGGTGCCAAGCCGCGACACGGATGAGCTATCAAACGGTCTTTGAATCTCTCACCGGACTGTGCCCTCTCACTGCGGAGATTGATCAGTTGCGTGCACTGGCTGCCACCAAAGGGCTCACCGATATCACTCAGGATGAAACCGACAAAGATACCTTGCTGCAGCTGCTTTTCTCCGTGATGGTGGAGCCGCATATTGGCCAGCAGGTGCCGGCCTTTATTTATGACTTTCCGGCATCGCAAGCCGCGTTGGCTAAAATCAGCGAAGCAGACACGCGTGTTGCGCATCGGTTTGAGGTATATTACCGAGGGGTTGAGCTGGCCAATGGCTTTTATGAATTGCAAGACGCCAACGAGCAGCGACAGCGGTTTGAGGCGGATAATGCGGCACGTGTGGCTCGCGGTCTACCACCACAACCTATCGATGAGCACTTGTTGTCAGCGCTGGAAAGTGGCCTACCTGATTGCGCAGGGGTTGCGCTAGGGATCGATCGCCTTGTGATGCTCGCGCTCGGTTGTGATCACATTGATGCGGTGACTGCGTTTCCTGTCTCACGCGCGTAGCGCCATAAGAAAAACGCCGCCTTGCGGCGGCGTCTGAAAGGGCATTCACCTAGACTTTAAATTTTGACAGATCTTGATGCATATCCCGCGCGGCTTGCGCCATACTTTCTCCCTGATCGCCGGTAGCACTGGCTTGCTGGTGGATCTCATAAGATAGATCTTTCACCGCTTGGGTATTGCGATTGATATCGTCAGTGACCGCGCGCTGCTCCTCGGCGGCGCTAGCAATTTGAATCGCCATTTCTGAGATAGTACCAATGGCGCTGGTGATTTGATTCAGGCGCTCACTGGCCGCTTCGGCGCGATCCACACTGGAGGTGGCCATCTCGTTACTCTGAGTCATATCATCGACCGCGCGCTGCGTGGTGTGCTGCAGCGTCTCAATCATGTTGCGAATTTCTTCGGTGGAGTCATGGGTACGCTGGCTGAGCACGCGCACTTCATCGGCGACCACCGCAAAACCGCGCCCTTGATCGCCTGCCCGCGCTGCCTCAATCGCCGCGTTTAGGGCAAGCAAGTTGGTTTGTTCTGCCACCCCTTGAATCGTCGCGATGATTTGGTTAATGCTCTGTGCATTTTCATCCAGCTCGCGGATCACATTAGTGGCTCGCTCCACTTGCTCGGCCAACTGAGTGATGGCATTGCGGTTATCGCCGACCACGCTCAACCCTTCTTGGCATGACTGCTCCGCTTGTTGCGCCGATGAGGCCGTATCTTCGGCGTGACTGGCGACCTCGTTGGCTGTGGTCGACATTTCGTGGATCGCAGTCGCGATCTGATCAACATCATTTTGCTGCTTATCAACCAGCTGACTGGATTGCAGGGCGTGGGTTCGGCACTCCTCAGCACTTTCTGACAACGTCATGCTTTGGTTCACTGCTTTACCCACCATTTGCTGGAGCTGAGCGAGGAAGGCATTGACGTATTCAGCCAATTCGCCAATTTCATCTTGGCGGGCGATGTTGATCCTTTGCGTCAGATCGCCTTCACCTGCAGAGAGCGTGCGCACGGCCCCTGTCAGCTCGCCTAATGGCTTTAGCAGTTGTTTGATTAACGCGCCGGCGACAAAGGCAATCACGATAAACAAAATCACTGAGGCGATCAGCACAAAGGTAATTTGCTCTGATACTGAGGCATAGGCTTGCGTCTTGTCTTCAACGATACCCAAGGTCCAATCGGTATTAGGTACTTCGATAGCCGCGAGTAGCTTTTCTTTGCCATTGAGCTCAAAGGTGGTGAGTTGGCGTTGTGCGCTTGCATTGGCCATAAATGTCGGGGTGAGCTCTTCATCCAGCTCAGTGAGGGGTTGGCGACTGAGATCTGTGTCGCGATACGCCACTAAGCGGTTGTCACCATCGACGAGAAAGGCAAAGCCATTACTGAGTTTTAAATTTAACACTTGCTCGACAATATCGGTGACGGTGACGTCGGCAGCCAGCACGCCTTGATATTGGCCATTGAAGGCCTTGGCGAGACTGACCACCAAACTGCCGTCGAAATCTTGATAGGGCTCGGTAATGATTAAGCCATTGGCGTCACTGGCGCTTTGATACCAAGGGCGAGTGCGCGGATCATAGTCGGCGGGCCAATCTTCGCTTTTATCACCGTAGGCGATACGGCCATCTTCAAAGCCGGCATATACGGAGAGAAAATGCCCCGCTCGCTTGGTGACAAGAAGCTCGCGATCCACATTAGCCTTATTGGCGATCAGTGATTCGTTTGCCAATAGCATATCGGCGCGCGTACTCAGCCAGCTATCGATAAACTGGACGGTGGCATCCCCGACATCATGCATTTGCTTGGTGATACTGCTGGTCGTCTCGCTTTGGAGTTGACGCACAGAAATGCTGGCAAGTACCGCACTGACCAAGGCCACGATAAAGGCAATCGCCACAATGATTTTTAGCTTAATGGTTGGCTTGGGCATAGACACATTTCCATCTGCTTGAAAAGTGTCACAAGTGTATACGCAACGTTTGCACTAAAGTTGGATCGATAAGACAAAATGCGGTCACAACAGCGGCAAAGCGCGAGAAGATGGATGAATCTGTGATCTTTCTGCCAGTGACAGTCTGCCTACCCAGGCAGGCAGACTGCAGTGGCTCAGGTTATACTTTGAACTTGGAGAGGTCGTTGTGCATTTCTTGCGCATCTTGCGCCATTTGCTCACCTTGCTCGCCCGTTTCATTGGATTTTTGGTGGATCTCTAACGATAGGTCACGCACCGCTTGGGTATTGCGGTTGATATCCTCGGTCACCGCACGTTGCTCTTCAGCTGCGCTGGCAATTTGTGCCGCCATCTCAGAAATGTCGCCAATTGCACGGGTGATTTCGTTGAGTTTCTCGCTCGCTGAGGCCGCGCGCTCGACACTTGAGGTCGCCATATCATTACTTTGGGTCATGCCATCCACCGCGCGTTGAGTGGTGCTTTGTAGCGTTTCAATCATGTTACGGATCTCTTCCGTGGAGTCATGAGTACGCTGACTCAATACACGCACTTCATCGGCGACGACAGCAAAGCCACGACCTTGTTCGCCGGCTCGGGCGGCCTCAATGGCGGCGTTAAGCGCGAGTAGGTTGGTTTGTTCAGCAATATCCTGAATGGTGGAGATGATTTGGTTGATGCTTTGTGAATTGGTATCCAACTCTCGAATCACATCCGTCGCTTGCTCCACTTGCTCCGCCAGTTGGGTAATGGCATCACGGTTGCTCTCCACCACCTCTAATCCATCACGGCAAGAGCTCTCCGCTTCTTGGGCAGAGCGAGCGGTTTGTTCAGCGTTACTCGCAACTTCGTTGGCGGTGGTCGACATCTCATGGATGGCGGTAGCAATTTGATCGACATCGCCTTGTTGCTGCCCCACCAAGCTACTGGACTGGTGAGCAAGATTGCGACATTGGTCTGCGCGATCCGATAAGGTGACACTCTGGGTGACGCTGCGGCCTATCATCGCTTGTAACTGCTCAAGGAACGCATTGACGTGCCCGGCTAGCTCACCGATTTCATCTTTACGGACAATATCAAGGCGCTGAGTCAGATCCCCACTGCCTTTTGACAGCGAGCTCACTGCCTGTGTCAGTTGGGTCAGGGGGGCTAACATCCGGTGAATAAGGGCGCCGGCAATCAATGCAATGATCACAAAGAGAATCACTGACGTGACCAAGGTGGACACAATCTGCTCTGAGACAGACGCAAACGCCAACTTTTTGTCTTGTACCACGCCAAGGCTCCAGTCAGCGCCTTCAACGGGCGTCACGGCGAGCAGCTTTTCTCTTCCGTCACCGTCAAAGGTAATGCTCGCGAGTGCGTCACTGTTACGGGCCTTTTGGATAAAAGCGGGGGTGAGCTCATCGTCAACCTCGGTGAGCGCTTTGGTACTGAGCGCGGTATCCCGATAAGCGACGACATTGTTATTCCCGTCCACCAAAAAGGCGAAACCTTGGTTGGGTAACCGCACGTTGAGCACTTCTTGCACAATGGCGTCAACGGAGAGATCCGCCGCGATAACGCCCTCAAAGCGTTGATTGAACGATTTGGCAAAACTGATCACCATCCCGGCACCATTGGCATCGACATAAGGTGGTGTGATAATGAGCTCATTGGCGGCGTTGGCTTGTTTGTACCAAGGTCGAGTCCGCGGGTCATAATTGGCCGGCCAGCTTTCTGTTTTGTCACCATAAGCAATCGAGCCGTCTGCAAAGCCGGCGTAAACGGTGAGAAAGTTACCCTGGCGCTTGGTCAGCAATAATTCACGATCGACATTCTGCTGGGTCGCAATCAGTGGCACATTGGCGACTAGCATGTCACTGCGGATATCTAGCCACTCTTCGATAAAGTTGCTGGTGGAAAGACCGACATCGCGCATTTGCTCAGTGACGTTTTGCTGCGTCTCTTGTTCCAATTGGTTAACGGAAAACCATGCCTGTACTGCACTGACTAAGGCAACGACCAAAGCAACAGCAAGCAATATTTTGGTCTTGATGGTGAATTTCATTAAAGATCCCTCGTACTACCACGTTTTGATGACACTTTCTTATTGAGTATCTGCTTAATTGTAGAAAGCTTGAGTCAATGAGGGATAAAGAATTTTGCAAAAAGTGGATTTATCCTCAACGCTCAGCTGGCTGTCTTACTCACATCATCAGTGTTATCCCATTTTTAGCGGATGAAAAATATCAATTTTCTCGTTCTGGGGCGAATCTATCGTTTTGTGTCTCAATCGTTAAACGATTGTCATGTGAGTAAGAGGACAGCGGTATAAACTAGGCCTAAGCCACTTATGCCTAAGATGATACCGACTTTGACCAAATCTTGACTGCTGATAAATCCGGTTGAATATGCTAGGGAGTTGGGTGGCGTCGAGACCGGCAGTATCATCCCCAAGGAAGCGGAGAAGGCGACCACAATCAATAGCCCCTGCATACCGCCAATGCTTGCCAGTGCGGGCATGGAGGTCGCGATGGCCGCGGCTATCGGCATTAAGAGGTTAGCGGTGGCTGTGTTGGACATAAAGTTCGCCATCAGCCAGCAGATAATCGACAAGGTAACCAGCACCGTCATGGCGGTAAGCAGGCTGTAATCGACCGCATGAGCGAGCGCCGCGGCTAGGCCGGTTTGGTCGAGCGCGATCCCCATGGCAATCCCGCCAGCGACCAGCCACAACACATCCCAGTTAATTTGTTTGAGCTCTGGCTTACCAATAATGCCAGTGAGGGTAAAAATCGCCAGTGGGATCACCGCCACCACATAAGTATTCATGCCATGCAAACTGGTGGTGAGCCACAGCACGATCGTGAGGGCGAAGGTGATATAGACAGTGTAAGCCTGCCAGCTTTGTAAAAAACGGCCTTCTAAAGCGAGATTCACGCGGGTTTGTTGACTCTGAAAGAGCCGTTGTAATAGCCACCAGGCGAAGGTGAGCTGAACGATCACGAAAGGCAGGCCCATCTGCATCCAACCCAGAAAAGAGACTTTATACTCCCCCGTTAAATACTGTAAGGCAATAGCGTTAGGTGGTGTGCCGATAGGTGTGGCAATGCCACCGGTATTCGCTGCCACGGGAATACAAAGCACGAGTGCCTTGACCAAAGGATCACCTTTGGGTAACACCGCGATAATTGGCGTTAATAGGGCCAGCATCATCACCGTGGTGGCAGTGTTTGACATAAACATCGAAAATACCGCGGTAATCAGCATCAGGCCAAGCATGATAAATTTAGGGTGGTGACCAAACGGCCTCAACAGCACACGTGCTAAATTGATGTCGAGTTCATATTTTGATGCGGCAATAGCCAGTGAAAACCCGCCCATAAACAGAATAATGATAGGGGACGAAAAGGCGCTGAGAATGTCGGTATAAGGAATTAAGTCTCCGCGAGGATGATGCAGTGTGATACCGCGAAACCAGTGTAAGCCTTTATCGGATATCATCACCAACTGCAGGGTAATGATCAGCAAAGAGGTTGAAAACACCGGCACAGGCTCAAGGACCCACAGCAAGGCCGCCATCAGAAATATCGCTAACAAACGGTGCTGAATGATAGTGAGGTTAGCAATGGGTAACCAATCGGTAGGGACTAACAGTAGTAACAGCGGTAAGCCGAGGGCGACCAGCAATTTGATAAAACGAGCATTAACCACAAATACGCTCCTTCGTCATGGATGGGCGAGCGCGTTCCGCCTTAGACGCGAAGAGTCGCGTGCGCCTTATTATCAGTAATGGAATATCCGTATCATACGGCGCTTTATCTTGGATTAACGGGAAAAATATCCGAATTTCGACACAAAAAAGGGACATAAATGCCCCATATTTCACATTTTTCTCAGGTTTTTAGCGGGAGTTAGTGCTGGCGGTGTGCGTAAGCTTGCCCCAATTGTGTCGGCTCACCAGGTAAGACGGCGTCATCAAAGCGTACCGCCCCTTTCGGGAAGAGGTTAATCACGGTAGAGCCCAGTTTGAATCGGCCCATTTCCTCTCCTTGAGCAAAGTGCATCGCCTGCTCACCGTCGGTTGGATATTGCCAACGACGAATACTGCCACCGGTTGGCGGGGTCACCGTCCCGGCCCACGTGGTTTCGATACTGCCAACAATGGTGGCGCCGACCAATATTTGTGCCATGGGGCCAAACGCGGTATCAAAGACGCACACCACGCGCTCATTCCGCGCAAAGAGGTTTGGCACGTTTTCTGCCGTCAGTGGGTTCACTGAAAACAAATCGCCAGGAATATAAATCATCTCTCGCAACACACCGTCACACGGCATGTGAACGCGGTGATAGTCGCGAGGAGAAAGGTACAAGGTGGCGAATTCGCCTTGGTCAAATTGCGCCGCAAGCGTGTCATCTCCGCCCACTAACTCGGTCAGAGAGAAGCTATGGCCTTTGGCTTGAATCAGGCGGCCCTGTTCAATCGCGCCTGCTTGACTGACACAGGCGTCAGCCGGAAAGACCAGCGTTGCCTCGTCGCCATCGATGGGGCGCAGCGCCGGCTTCAGCTCGCGAACGAAAAAATCATTAAAGGTGCGATAGTGGCTGGGATCGCTCACTTTTGCTTCGCTCATATCCACGTGATATTGCTTGATAAACCATTTGATCACAGCGGTGGTGAACCAACCCGCTTTCAAGTTAGCAAGTTTCCCCATCAATCGGGTCAACGCGTGTTTCGGCGTAAGGTATTGTAGGCCGACTTTCAAATCGTCTCGCACAGTGTAGTCCTAACCAATTATCGGGTTGTTGATGTCAGTGACGTGCCTTTTACTGGCGCGCAGTGTAGCGAATCTGTCAGTAAAGTGACAATCGCTCAGTGTTGCTTATTCCGCGAGAACTGACGGTTGTCTTTGGCTTCTTTCATGCTCTCAATGATGCGATGGTAGCTATCAAAACGTTCGACACTAATGTGTCCGTCTTCGACCGCTTGTCGCAGCAGGCAACCAGGATCATCGCCATGTTTGCAATCGCGGAACTTACAGCCACCTAAATAATCACGAAATTCGACAAAGCCATGAGCAATTTGTTCCGGTTCTAAATGCCATAAGCCAAACTCACGGACGCCGGGGGAGTCAATCAGATCGCCGCCTTGATCAAAATGATACAAGCGTGCGGCGGTGGTGGTATGTTGACCAAGCCCTGAATTTTCCGATACCTGATGCGTATGCGCGTGCACATCGGGGAGTAGGGTATTGACCAAACTGGACTTCCCGACGCCGGACTGCCCAACAAAGACGCTCACATGCTGGTCTAGGTGTGTCATCAACGCTGACATGCCTTCGCCCGAGTCCGCACTGACCATCACGAGGGGATAACCAATATCTCGATAAATATCGAGCAGATCATCGACCATCTCATGGCCTTCTTCATCCAACAAATCGACTTTGTTGATCACAATCAGGGGCGCGATATCCAGTGCTTCACAGGCAATAAGGTAGCGGTCGATAATGTTGAGCGACAGCTCGGGCAAAATAGCGGCCACGATCACCACCTGATCAATGTTCGCCGCGACGGGCTTGACCCCATCGTAATAATCGGGACGAGTGAGCACGGAGTCACGTTCATGCACCGCCTCCACAACGCCAGCAAAGCCATCGAGCGCTTCTTTACCGGGTCGCCATACTACACGGTCGCCAGTGACCAGACTATGGACAGTGCGACGAATATTGCATCTGTGTATCTTACCTGTGTCGGGATCTTCGATATCAGCATGTTGTCCAAACCGCGTGATAACCCGCCCTTCCCGCGCGGATTCCAGTGCGGCATCTTCCCATTGCAGATCGGTATCTTTCTCTTTGATCCGGCGTTGTTGGTTGGATCTTACCCGTCGCAGTTGACCCTTCGTCAGTTTTTTCTTTTTTGCCACGTTGACTCTTATCGGTTAAGTTGGCTTTCATATCAAGCACAGTATGATACATGGTTTATCGATAAAAAAGGCAAGTTCAATGGCGTTCAGTGAAAACAATTTAATCTGGATTGATCTGGAAATGACGGGGCTGGATCCGGATACACATAAGATCATTGAGATCGCGACAATTGTCACCGATGCACAGTTGAATATTCTGGCTGAGGGGCCCGTCCTGGCGGTACATCAACCGCAAAGCGAGCTCGACAAAATGGATGATTGGTGCACGCGTACCCATAGCCAGTCTGGCTTAGTGGCGCGCGTACAACAGAGTGATATTGACGAGCAAACCGCCATTGAGCAGACCATCGCTTTCTTATCGCAATGGGTGCCGTCTGGCGCGTCACCGATTTGCGGTAATAGTGTGGGGCAAGATCGACGCTTCCTCTATCGCCACATGCCAGCGCTCGAGCGCTATTTTCATTACCGTACGGTGGATGTAAGTACGTTAAAAGAGCTGGTACGTCGATGGCAACCTGAGGTGTTGAATGATTTCTCTAAACAGGGAACCCATTTAGCGCTTGACGACATCCGAGAATCAATTGCAGAATTACGCTTCTATCGAGAGAGGATCTTAACGATCTGATGGGTCAGTCATCGATCTGATGCTCTTTTGAGCGATTAAAAGAAAAAACCAAAAAATTGCTCACCAGCACTTGCAACCCGGTTTTTTCTTCGTATAATTCGCAGCCCTAACGACGTGAATCGTCTGTTGAAAGCGACATTAGCTCAGCTGGTAGAGCGCAACCTTGCCAAGGTTGAGGTCACGAGTTCGAACCTCGTATGTCGCTCCAAATTAATATCGATCTGATGTTGATCAGGTCGATCTAAGCGACACTAGCTCAGCTGGTAGAGCGCAACCTTGCCAAGGTTGAGGTCACGAGTTCGAACCTCGTGTGTCGCTCCAAATTAAAATGCGATGTAATGCATCAGCAATGCGACATTAGCTCAGCTGGTAGAGCGCAACCTTGCCAAGGTTGAGGTCACGAGTTCGAACCTCGTATGTCGCTCCAAACAACAATTCGGAATAAGCGACACTAGCTCAGCTGGTAGAGCGCAACCTTGCCAAGGTTGAGGTCACGGGTTCGAACCCCGTGTGTCGCTCCAATCACTTGGTTAACCACCAGTGTGGCGTTTAACATAGCGCCATCTTTAATGCTGTGAAGCATCATTTCTTACACAAATCCCATCCGTCCATGCTTTCTCTGAAAGCGCACGGTGGCGCGGTTTTTACCAATACTGCACAGACTTATCCACAGAGAAAGCGTTGTGGATAAACCAGTTAATGGATTTGTTGCTGTGTACGGTGCTGGTTATCTTATCATCAGGCACGGTATCTATGTTGCACATGTGAAATAAACGCAAACATACCTTAAATACTTGTAAAATAAGAAAAATACATGGTTTTCTTTCAGGTTAGCTAACGCTTTTCCACAGTGTTATTCACTTACGTGATCTTGCTCGCTTAATGCACCATCAATGTGTTTAACTATCAAAAAGCGCACCATAAATGCGCATTGCGTGACGGTTTTCCACATTATGTGAATAGCGTCATCTTTCCGCTTGTAAGCCTCCGATTAAGCGTCACGAGGCAATCCTTTTTCTATAATGCGCACGAGACGACGCGTCCCTGTGGGTAATGGTTTGACATCAATACGCTGTCGTTTTTTCTCTTGTTCGCTGAGCGCCCAGTGAATATGTTCGTCAACCAGCTTGTCCTCACCGAGCCGCGCCTTGAGACTATCGATGATCGCTTGATTGAAGGGGGCATTGCCCATGGCAATCGCTAGGTTGCGCCGCCATTTTTGGATCCCGATGCGACGTATCGCCGACCCCTGTGTGAGTGATAAGAAGGTTTCCTCATCCCAGTTGAACAGCGTGGTGAGTGGCTGTTGTTCGAGGCTGGGGCGACAATGAAAATCAGCCTCTAAGGTGATCTCGGCCTCACGGTTAAACGGACAAACCAGCTGGCAGTCATCGCAACCATAGATACGGTTACCGATGGCATGGCGAAATTCTAAGGGGATCACGCCATCATATTCGATAGTCAGGTAGGAAATGCAGCGGCGCGCGTCGACCACGCCTTCTGCGACGATTGCTTGAGTGGGACAACTGGTCATGCAGGCAACACATTTACCGCACTGATTCTCGACAGGGGTGTCGACGGGTAAAGGAAGATCCACCAATAACTCACCGAGAAAGAACCAGGATCCGGTTTCATCATTGAGGATCAGGGAGTGTTTGCCTGTCCAACCTAAGCCGGCTTTCTCCGCGAGCGGGCGCTCTAAAACAGGTGCAGAGTCGACAAAAGGACGATATCCGTATGGGCCCACTTCAGCCTCAATCTGTTGGCCCAGCTTTTTGAGTCGATTCCGAATCAGTTTATGGTAGTCACGTCCCAGCGAGTAACGACTCACATATCCTAAATCAGGATTGGCCAGTGTTTGGGCAAAGCCCGCGTTAGGCGGCAAGTAGTTCATCCGCACACTGATCACGCGCACTGTGCCTGGCACCAGTTCGTCCGGTCGCGCACGCATCATGCCATGTCTGGCCATCCACGCCATCTCACCGTGATACCCGTTGTCGAGCCAGCGCTGTAATTGCGCTTCATGTTGCTTGAGATCAACATCCGTGATCCCCACTTGCTGGAAGCCTAGCGCTTGCCCCCATTGCTTGATACGTTGGGCAAGTTGGTCGAAATCAATGGATGCATCGGGCTTGGGTTGCGACATAGCGATAGATCCTGAGGCCTTGGGTGGTGCAGTACAATCAATGGAGGCACTTAATGGCGACAAGTTTACCACAGAGTTTCTATCGCGCAGAGCAAGTTCGTGAAGGCGAGCAAGCGGTCGCGCGTGCACTGTCGATTCCCATGTATCAGCTAATGCTACGTGCTGGGCAGTCAGTGTTTGACTGTATCAATCAACATTATCCCAATGCGGCACGACTATTAATCGTATGTGGTGCCGGTAACAATGCGGGTGATGGTTATGTGATTGCGCGGCTTGCCAAATCCGCGGGGTTAAGCGTTACCGTGTGGTCGCTAGTGACACCAAGCAAACTGGAGGGTGATGCGGCGACCGCTTGGCAAGAGTGGCAAGATTGTGGTGGTAGCTATGTTGAACACCCACCAACGATTAGCCAGTTCGATGTGGTGGTCGATGCTATCTTGGGTACCGGATTATCGCGTGCCGTGGAGGGGGAGTTTGCTCAGGCGATCAGCGCCATCAACCTCGCGGCGGTACCTGTGGTTGCGGTAGATATTCCCTCTGGGCTTTGTGCCAATAGTGGCTGTGTGAAAGGCGTGGCTATTGACGCCGATGTGACCGTCACCTTGATTGCGTTAAAGCAAGGATTGCTCACCGGCCAAGCGGTTGCCCATCGCGGTGAGTTAATGTTTGCAGGCCTGAATGTCGCGACAGCATTCTCGCGTCAGTCCACCCCTGCGGGTTACCTTGTTCGTGATGACTGGGTCGAGCCGCATTTACCTAAACGCTCGCGTAGCGCACACAAGGGACAATTCGGTCGCGTCCTGTGTTTAGGGGGCGACCAGGGCATGGGGGGCGCAGTGGCCTTGTCAGCGCAAGCGGCGTTAAGAACCGGTGCCGGGCTTGTCAAAGTGGTGACGCAAAAAGCGCATACCCTGATGCTGGTAACACGTCAGCCAGAACTGATGACGCAAGGGTGGGAGCCCGGCCAATCACTCAGTGAGACGTTGGCATGGGCAACACATTTGGTCATTGGCCCGGGACTCGGCCAGAGTGCGTGGTCGGATGCGTTGTGGACGATCGCCATGAGTGCCCGGACGCCCAAGGTGATTGATGCGGATGGTCTCAATAAGTTAGCGCGGCAGCCACAACATCGCGATGACTGGATCCTCACCCCACATCCCGGTGAGGCCGCGCGCTTATTAGGTTGTGAAACCAAAGAAGTGGAACTTGACCGCTTTGCTGCCGTCAAAGCGATACACACGCGTTATGGTGGCGTTGTCGTACTTAAAGGAGCGGGAACAATCGTATATGATGGCACAAATTATGCTGTTGCTAATGTCGGTAACCCTGGCATGGCGTCTGGGGGAATGGGCGATGTGTTGTCGGGTGTCATAGGCAGTCTTCTGGCGCAAGGCGTAGACTTATTTCCTGCCGCGGCTCTGGGGTGCTATCTTCATGGCAAAGCGGGTGATAAGGCGGCCGAGGCAGGTGAACGGGGGTTATTGGCCAGCGATCTATTCCCCTATTTGCAACAATTAGTAGATTAGCGCACGGGTGGCGGTAGCCATGCAAGGTGCGACGAATACCCATATAAAGATGAGATCCCTTTGTAGTATGACCCAGACTTTTACCACCTCATTGACTGATGCCGATCGCACTGTGGCGTTTGGTGCCGCGTTGGCGCGTGCATGTACGCAAAATACCACTTGTTACTTGCACGGTGATCTTGGCGCCGGCAAAACCACCTTCTGCCGCGGTTTTGTGCAAGCAATGGGACATACCGGGAATGTGAAAAGCCCCACCTATACGCTCGTGGAACCTTACCTATTGCCACCCTGGCACATATACCATTTTGACCTTTATCGGTTGGGCGATCCGGAAGAGCTGGAGTTTATGGGGATCCGTGATTATTTTAATGATCAGGCGCTTTGCTTGATTGAATGGCCGGAAAAAGGCCAAGGCTGGTTACCGCGCGCCGATCTAGACATTACTCTGCGCTATGACGGTGAGCAGCGTGAACTGGTTATTGACGCGAATACCCGCGTTGGGATCGCAATTATCGACCGTCTAGAATGGGAAGACTAGCATGATGTGGCAGCGGCTTTGCATCTTGATGATCGCCAGTTTGTTGAGTGCAACAAGTTGGGCCAATAAGATTGAGAATATTCGGGTATGGCCCGCCCCCAATGAGACACGGGTGGTGGTAGATCTTGAAGATAAACCGGATTTTAGCTATTTCTCACTGTCACGTCCCGATCGGCTGGTAGTTGATTTAAAGCAGAGCCAGCTGGCTACGCGCTTACCTAAGCCGGTCAAAGGCAGTGATATCTTGCGTAAAATCCGTAAGAGCAGTCCGCCCGAGGCATCGACGTATCGGTTAGTTTTTGAGTTAAAAGACGGTGCCAAGCCGCATATCTTCTCGCTCGCCCCCGGGGGAGAATATGGCCACCGGCTGGTGGTTGATTTACCCCATCCTAAGAAWGTAGATAAAAATAAACCCGCGTTGTCTGTTGCTGAAAAGAAGCGACGTGAGACGGTGGCTGCATTGCCTTTTGGCACCGAGGATATCGTGGTGGCAATTGATGCCGGGCATGGCGGTAATGATCCCGGTGCGGTGGGGCCTAGCCGTAAATTTGAAAAATATGTCACGCTCTCTATCGCTAAGCAAACGGCGGCACGCATTAACGCTGTTCCTGGCATGCGTGCGGTCTTAACGCGGACGGGGGACTACTTTGTCGATTTGAACCGTCGGTCTGAAATTGCGCGTCAACACAAAGCCCACTTATTGGTCTCGGTGCACGCAGATGGTTTCCATAAACCACAACCTCGTGGCGCATCGGTATGGGTCCTTTCTCGTCGCCGTGCGAACAGTGAAATTGGTCGTTGGATAGAAAAACATGAAGAGCAATCTAACTTGTTGGGTGGGGGCTCTTTGCTGGCTCAGAATAATGAGGACGAATACTTAAGTCGTGCGGTATTGGACTTGCAGTTTAGTAACTCGCAAAAGGAAGGCTTTAATGTCGCGAAACGCGTACTAAAGGAGCTCGGCAAAGTCACCAAATTACATAAATCGAGTCCAGAGCACGCCAGCCTCGCCGTATTAAAGTCACCAGACATACCGTCTTTGCTCGTCGAAGTTGGCTTTATCTCTAATCCACAAGAAGAACGCCTGCTATTTCAGCGGGATCATCAGCGCCGGCTCGCGGATGCGGTCTATCATGGTATTCGCAATTATTTTGAGCGCTTCCCGCCGGATGGCACCTTGTTTGCTGCGCGCAAAAACGGGGTAAAACACAAAGTCAGTGCCGGCCAGTCACTGTCGGTCATTGCCAAAAAATATAAGAGTTCCGTCGCCGCGATAAAATCGGCGAATGGATTAACCTCCAATACCTTGCGGGTTGGCCAAGTGTTATCGATCCCTAATGTTGATGTCGCTAAATTAGCAGGCAAGACCAGCAAAACGACGTCAACGCGTACGCTGACGCACACCGTGAGTCGCGGAGAGTTTCTTGGCAAAATTGCCGAGCATTATCAGGTCTCGGTGGCGACGCTGCGCCGCGCGAATAACTTGAAGTCTGACACGCTCTGGGTGGGGCAAAAGCTAAGCGTGCCGGGTGCGACATCGCCAGCGGTCAAACACAAAGTCAAACGCGGTGAATACCTTGGCAAAATTGCCAGCAATTACGGAGTGACCATTGAGAGCCTCCGTCGCGCCAATGAATTACACTCTGATACGCTGGCGGTTGGGCAAACCTTGATCATCCCAGGAAGCTGATATGGCGATTGAGATTTTACCCGCGCGCCTTGCTAACCAGATTGCTGCTGGGGAGGTGGTCGAACGTCCCGCCTCGGTGGTGAAAGAGCTGGTCGAAAACAGCATTGATGCGGGAGCGACCCGTATTGATGTGGATATTGAAAAAGGGGGAAGCAAGCTGATCCGCGTGCGTGATAATGGGTGTGGGATCAGCAAAGCGGATCTGCAACTTGCCCTCAGTCGACACGCCACGTCTAAGATCCACAGCTTGGATGATCTTGAGGCGATCATGAGCCTCGGATTTCGCGGTGAGGCGCTAGCGAGTGTAAGCTCGGTATCACGTCTTACTATCACCTCGCGCCCTGCTGACCAGCAAGAAGCATGGTCGGCGTTTGCTGAGGGGCGAGAGATGGCGGTGAATGTAAAGCCCGCCGCCCACCCGGTTGGCTGTACCGTTGAGGTGATGGACTTATTCTTTAACACCCCAGCGCGGCGCAAATTTTTACGCACTGAGAAAACCGAGTTTGGCCACATTGATGAGTTACTGCGGCGCATTGCATTGAGCCGGTTTGATATCACCATCAACCTGCGCCATAACGGTACCCAAGTGCGCCAGTATCGACGTGTGCCAGAAAACGGCGATCCATTACGCCGCGTGAAGGCGATTTGTGGGCAAAAGTTTGTTGAGCATGCGTTGCGGATTGACCTGCATCATCACGACATGGCACTGACAGGCTGGATTTGCACACCAGAAGGTGCTCGTCAGCAAAATGATATGCAGCATTGCTTTGTTAATCAGCGCATGATGAAAGATAAGCTGATTAATCACGCGATTCGCCAAGGTTATGAACAAAGCCTTGCAAGGGATCAGTACGCCGCTTTCGTACTGTATATTGATGTCGATCCGCATCAAGTGGATGTCAATGTGCACCCAGCGAAACATGAAGTCCGTTTTCATCAGGCGCGCTTGGTGCATGATTTTATCTATCAAGCCATTTATGACGGCTTACAACAAGCGTCGTTACCTGAAGACCACAGTGTGAACCCTGAGACGGGCGAAGTGAGAGAAGCGGTCACTTATCAGCCGCGTGCCTCTGCGACCGCCAATCCCAACCCTTACCAACAAGCGGTTGACGCGTTCCCTGATTACCCTGGTAAACGGCAGGAAGACGGGGCATCACCGGCTTCCTGGTCGCGTGATACAGCGTATAAGCACCACGCCGATGACGACCCAACGCGTGGCCGACCTTCTCACGGTTCAGACTGGCCGGGGAGAGCGGATACTCCTTCTCGCTCACCCTCAAAGCAAGCGACGCAAGCGTATCAAGCATTGATGGCCCCCCAACCGGATGCCGGGGCTGACCTAGGTGGTGCCACGCCAACGCGTGCGATGAGTTTGTCGCCATTCGACAGCGTCCCGGCAGCTCTTGATACCGTCTCAACAACCACGAGCACGGGCCAGCCTGGATTAGGGAAGGTGCTTTCAGTGGTTGAGCAGCACTATGTGCTGATGGTATGGGGTGAGAGATTATGGCTGGCCGATCATCACCGGTTAGAATGCTGGCGCCATCAAGGCGCGCTACAACCCGCTCTGGGTGAGGGGCTAGTCACGCAACCTCTATTGATCCCACAACGGTTATCTGCCTCTACAGAAGAGTGTCAGCGCGTGATCCAGTATCAGGCGTTACTTGGCCAGTTTGGTATTCATATTCGCCCTAAAGGGCAGCAATTAATGGTGATGTCAGTCTGTCAGCCACTAAGACAGCATAACTTACAGGCTTTTATCCCTGCGTTATTGGCGTTTTTAGCGCAATTAGATCCTGAGCAATCCCACATGGATCACAGCGCGAGTATGTGCTGTTGGCTGGCAAAGCAGTTGACAGTAGCATCGGATCCAGTCAGCCTTGCGCAAGCGGTACAAACCGTATCGGACGTTGAACAATATTGGCAGGGGGACGCGTTAGAAAAGGGCCGCCAGCGCTACTTTAAACGCATCGACCTGACCTCAGTGATAGAAGCACTACAGCATGACTAATCCGCTGCCTAAAGCGATTTTTTTGATGGGACCGACCGCGTCCGGGAAAACGGATCTGGCCATTGCGCTGCGCCAGACCTTGCCGGTAGAAATCATTAGTGTCGACTCGGCACTGATTTATCGCGGGATGGATATTGGCACCGCCAAGCCGACAGCGGAGGAATTAGCGCAAGCGCCGCATCGTCTAATCGACATTCGTGATCCGTCTCAAGCCTACTCGGCGGCAGATTTTCGTGAAGATGCGCTCACAGAAATGGCGACGATTGTCGCCGATGGTAAGATCCCACTGTTGGTGGGAGGCACCATGCTGTATTTTAAAGCATTGTTAGAAGGGCTATCGCCGTTGCCGAGTGCGGATCCTGATATCCGTGAGGGGTTAGAAAACGAGGCGCAACAGCATGGTTGGGAAGCATTACATGCTCAGTTATGCGAGGTTGATCCCGTGTCGGGCGCTCGGATCCACCCTAACGATCCGCAAAGAATCATGCGGGCGTTAGAAGTCTATCGGATCAGTGGGCAGACCCTAACAGCATTAACAGAAAAAAAAGGTGAACCTTTGCCGTATCAGGTACACCAATTTGCAATAGCGCCTCAGGATCGAGGCGAATTGCATCGCCGCATCGAGCTTCGTTTCGATAAAATGATCGACGCGGGGTTTGAAAAAGAGGTACGCACATTATACGAACGCGATGATCTGCATGTCGATCTGCCATCGATTCGTTGTGTCGGGTACCGTCAGATGTGGGACTATTTGGCCGGACGTTGCACCCATGATGAAGCCGTTTACCGTGGGATTTGCGCGACGCGCCAGTTAGCCAAGCGTCAAATAACCTGGCTAAGAGGCTGGGATAATGTGACGTGGCTTGATAGCGACACGCCGTCGCTGTCTTTACAAACGGTGACAAAAGCGTTGACGGCAGGGACGGAAACTTGATGTATACTGTCACTGACAAGGACGCTGCTTAACCGCGACAATTGACTACAATTACAAACAAATAAGGAAAAGAAATAATGGCTAAGGGGCAATCATTACAAGACCCATTCCTGAACGCGTTACGTCGTGAGCGCATTCCTGTTTCCATTTACCTAGTAAATGGTATTAAGTTGCAAGGCCAAATCGAATCGTTTGATCAGTTCGTGATCCTGCTAAAAAATACGGTTAATCAAATGGTGTACAAGCACGCGATTTCAACCGTTGTGCCGGCACGTGCTGTGAGCCACCACAACAATAATCAAGGGGCTGGTGAGCGTCCACAGGGCGAACGTCAGCAAGAAAAACCTGAGGAATAAAGCATTCTATTGCTAAGGAGTCTATCGCTTGTTTGACCGTTACGAGGCCGGTGAACAGGCTGTACTCGTTCATATAAACTTTACCCATGATGGCGAGTGGGATGATCTCAGCGAATTTCAAATGCTGGTGTCATCCTCGGGTGTCGATGCCTTGCAAGTTGTTGTCGGCAGCCGTCAGTCCCCTCATCCCAAATATTTTGTTGGCGAGGGAAAAGCCCAAGAAATAGCAGATACTGTGCAACAAGTCGGCGCGGACATTGTGATTTTTAATCACACTTTATCCGCGGCCCAAGAGCGCAACCTAGAGCAGCGATTTAAATGCCGAGTGTTAGACCGAACCGGATTGATCCTCGATATTTTTGCCCAGCGTGCGCGTACCCATGAGGGTAAGTTGCAAGTTGAGCTGGCTCAGTTACGCCACTTATCTACCCGGCTTGTGCGAGGCTGGACTCACCTTGAGCGTCAAAAAGGCGGGATTGGCTTGCGTGGCCCGGGTGAAACACAGTTAGAAACAGACCGTCGCTTAGTGCGTGATCGGGTGAAAGCGATTTTAAAGCGACTGGATAAGGTTGCGAAGCAGCGTGAGCAAGGGCGACGTGCGCGTGCGCGGGCGGAAGTGCCGACTGTGTCATTGGTCGGGTATACCAATGCGGGCAAATCAACCTTGTTTAATCGGATCACCGAAGCGGGGGTATATTCGGCCGATCAGCTGTTTGCCACCTTGGATCCGACATTGCGCCGTATTGAAGTGGACGACGTGGGTACCGCGATATTGGCGGATACCGTCGGCTTTATTCGTCACTTACCGCATGACTTGGTCGCGGCATTTAAAGCAACGCTTCAAGAAACGCAAGAAGCGAGCTTGCTACTACACGTGGTCGATGCCAGTGATGAACGCTTTGGTGACAACATTGAAGCGGTCAACAGTGTGTTGGATGAAATCGATGCGGCGGATGTGCCTCATCTTATCATTATGAACAAAATAGATAGTCTGGATCAGGCTGAGCCTCGTATTGAACGGGACGAAGAGGGCGTTCCGAAAGCAGTATGGGTGTCAGCGTTGTCTGGTCAAGGTATCGCGCTCATATTTGAAGCCCTTACCGAGCGTTTATCTGGCACCATGGTGCGGCATCAATTACGGCTGCCACCAAGTATGGCTGGGCGAATGCAAAGTAAATTTCACCAGATGCGATGCGTTATCAGTGAAGAGTACCAAGATGATGGGCATCTACTCGTCGATGTCAGGCTGCCGCAAACGGACTGGTATCGGTTAGAAAAAAGAGAAGGCAACCAACTCGGCGACTTTATCGTCAGTGATTAGGCTGCTAGAGTAAAAAATTATCGTCAGATCAATTTGATGGAGTGCGCGAATGGCGTGGAATGAGCCAGGAAACAATGGCGGTCCCGACAAAGACCCCTGGGGGAATCGTGGAGGCCGTAATCAAGGGCCACCGGATCTTGATGAATTGTTTAACAAACTAAGCCGCAAATTGGGCGGCTTAGGTGGCCGCAAAGGTAAAGGACCATCGTTCGGCGGTGGTATGGCAGGGCTAGGCGTTCTCGCGCTGGTAGGTATCATTGTCTGGGGTATTTCCGGGTTCTATACCATCGGGGAAGCTCAGCGTGGTGTGGTTCTGCGGTTTGGTCAGTATGATCGTATCGTTCAACCGGGCCTGAACTGGAAGCCAACCTTTGTGGATACGGTCAGCACGGTGGATGTAGAGTCGATTCGTTCGCTCAATAGCTCTGGCCTGATGCTGACCAAAGATGAAAACGTCGTCAACGTGGAGATGGACGTTCAGTACCGCGTGATGGATCCACAGCAATATCTTTATAGCGTGACCAATGCAGATGACAGCTTGCGTCAAGCAACCGATTCAGCATTGCGTGCGGTCGTCGGTGACTCTTTGATGGATGACATCATCACTCGTGGTCGTCAAGAAGTGCGTGAGCGTACTCAGGTTGAGCTGAACGAAATCATCGACAAGTACGATATGGGCTTGTTGGTGGTGGATGTCAACTTCCAGTATGCGCGCCCACCGGAGCAGGTCAAAGACGCCTTTGATGATGCGATTGCAGCGCGAGAGGATGAGGCCCGCTTTATCCGTGAAGCCGAAGCGTATCGTAATGATGTGTTGCCGAAAGCAACGGGTCGTGCTGAAACGCTGAAAAAAGCGGCATTGGGTTACAAAGAGCGTACCGTTAACGAAGCAGAGGGTGAAGTCTCTCAATTTGAGAAACTCTTGCCTGAGTATCGTGATGCACCCCGTGTGACGCGTAACCGGCTATACATCCAGACCATGGAAGAAGTGTACAGCAATACGAGTAAGGTGATGGTGGATTCGCAAAGCGGAAACAGCAACCTCATGTATCTCCCACTGGATAAGCTAATGGGAGGCGCAGCCGTTGGCGCTAACCAGCGTAAAGAAACGTCGAGCAGCCAATATGGTATTGAGCTTGAGCAAAGCTCTCAGCCTCAACAGCAAGAGTCGGCACCGCGTTCTGGTTCATCACGAGAAGGGAGATACTAAGCATGCGTAAGATGATGATCCCAGTTGTCGTCCTAGCGGCAGTGGTCTTTTTGATGTCGATCTTCGTGGTGAGTGAAGGTGAGCGTAGCATTGTGATCCGTTTTGGACGTGTGCTTAAAGCGGATAACGACGTGGCGAAAATCTACCAGCCCGGTCTGCACTTCAAACTGCCGTTGTTTGATCGCGTTAAGACCTTGGATGCGCGTATTCAAACCATGGATGATCGCGCTGACCGCTTTGTTACCGCGGAGAAAAAAGACGTTATTATCGACTCTTACGTCAAATGGCGTATTAAAGACTTTGGCCAGTATTATCTGTCCACAGGGGGCGGTAATAAATTGACGGCTGAATCTCTGTTGCAGCGTCGTGTTGCCGATGGCCTGCGTGCCGAAATTGGTAACAAGACCATCAAAGAGATTGTGTCTGAAAAACGTGATCAAGTGATGAAAAGTGTCCTTGAGCGGGCGGCCAGCGAGGGCTCGCGTGATTTAGGGATTGAGTTGATTGACTTGCGTATCAAGCGTATCAACCTACCGAGTGAAATCAGTGAGTCGATTTATGCGCGTATGCGTGCTGAGCGTGAGGCCGTAGCCCGTCGCCATCGCGCACAGGGTCGCGAGCAAGCGGAAATCATTCGTGCGCAAGCGGAGCTCGAAGTGGCGACGATTTTGTCCAAAGCAGAACGTCAAGCGCGGATCACTCGTGGTGAAGCTGACGCAGAAGTGGCGAAGCTATTTGCCAGCGCTTTCAAAAAAGAGCCTGAGTTTTATAGCTTTGTTCGCTCGCTACAAGCGTATCGTAAGAGCTTTAACAGCAAGAGCGATATGCTCGTCGTGGATCCGAAGAGTGATTTCTTCAAATACATGAAGCAACCTGAAGCGATAGAAAAGTAAATCGTTAGATGGGTAGCGACGCATAAAAGACAAGGCTCTGGCCTTGTCTTTTTTTATGTCGTTATCCCCTATTTTCGACGTAGGAGGTAAGAATGACTAGCTTGTGGGGCGCGCTAGCGCTGGTATTAGTGGTTGAGGGGTTAGGGCCGATGTTACTGCCGAAACAGTGGCGACAGATGGTCATGGCTTTAGGTGAACAATCTGACACCCAGTTGCGGCGTATTGGTGGCTGCTTAGTGGTGATTGGGAGTGTGCTGGCTTACCAGCTTTTAACCTAGCATTCAGCCACCTGGCACCGAGCAGACAAGTGAAAATGTCAATACGGTTAAAAAATGACTGCAACCGAGTTTTTAAGGTGCTAGAATCCATTTTTAACTAGCTGCATATCGAAGAAGATGGGTAATAACGTAGTCGTTCTCGGCACCCAATGGGGTGACGAAGGTAAGGGAAAGATCGTTGATCTTTTGACTGAAGATGCAAAATACGTGGTTCGCTACCAAGGCGGTCACAACGCAGGTCATACTCTTGTCATTGACGGTGAAAAGACCGTCCTACACTTGATTCCTTCTGGTATCCTCCGCAACAACGTTAAATGCATTATCGGCAATGGTGTGGTGCTGTCCCCGGACGCCTTGCTGAAAGAAATGGGTGAGCTGGAAGCACGTGGCGTGCCTGTGCGTGAGCGCCTATTCCTGTCAGAAGCGTGTCCACTGATCCTGCCTTATCACATTGCGCTTGACGCAGCACGTGAGCAAGCACGCGGTAAGAAAGCTATCGGTACCACAGGCCGTGGTATTGGTCCTGCGTACGAAGACAAGGTCGCCCGTCGTGGCCTACGCGTTGGCGATTTGTTCGACAAAGAAGCCTTTGCTGAAAAGCTTAAAGAAGTGATGGAGTTCCATAACTTCCAGCTTGAGCATTTCTACAAAACCGAGCCAGTAAGCTACGAAGAGACCTTGGCGAAAGTCATGGAGCAAGCGGACATCCTCACCGGCATGGTGATGGACGTGACTCAAGAGCTGGATGATGCCCGCAAGCGTGGTGACAAAATCATGTTTGAAGGCGCGCAAGGCACTTTGCTTGATATCGACCACGGCACCTATCCGTATGTGACCTCCTCAAACACCACCGCCGGCGGTGTTGCTGCAGGTTCTGGTTTTGGTCCTCGTCATCTTGGCTATGTGTTGGGGATTGCTAAAGCTTACTGCACCCGTGTAGGGGCAGGCCCATTCCCAACTGAGCTGGATGATGAGATTGGCATGCACCTCGGTACCAAGGGCGCTGAATTCGGTGCCACGACTGGCCGTAAGCGTCGTTGTGGTTGGTTTGATGCGGTGGCCATGCGTCGTGCCGTACAGATTAACTCGGTATCAGGCTTCTGCTTAACCAAGCTTGACGTGATGGACGGCTTGGAAGAAATCAAAATTTGTACCGGTTACAAGATGGCAGACGGTTCAACCGTTGAGGTGTCTCCACTAGCAGCTGACGCGTATGAGAACATTGAGCCTATCTATGAAAGCATGCCGGGGTGGAGTGAAAACACCTTTGGGGTGAAGTCTCTGGATGAGCTTCCACAAGCTGCACTGAACTACATCAAGCGTATCGAAGAGCTGACTGGTGTGCCTATCGATGTGGTCTCGACCGGTCCAGACCGTAACGAAACCATTATCAAAGTGCATCCTTTTAATAGTTAAGCACGTAAGACGGTTCGATACCAAAAGCCAGCGTTGATCGCTGGCTTTTTTTATATTTTAGTGTGGCGTAGGAAGCCAAATCGCGTGAAAGCGGAAAAAACTTGCCGCCTTTGCTAAAGTCAGTATGCAAGGTGCCGATACAAAAAAGCACACGGCGAGCGTGCGCGTTGCTGTTGGGTTTCTTGGTTGAATAGCGAGTAGGCATGAAGTTTCGAACGCTGATTTTTTCACTTTCTTTGACGACAGCTACGCTGACGACAGCAACGGCCCATGCGGACGTCGGGGCGGCTGTGCCTTTATACGAAGAAAGTGAGCTTATCACGCTGTTTGAAACCAACTCTCACCTTGAGCGTGTCAAACAAGACGAATGTCAGCTCGTACAAGATATTGAAGCCCGTGCCACCCGTGTGGGCTCCCCTGCCTATGAATTTTTATATGGCGATATGCTGGCGTGGGGGGTGTGTGTTGAGCAAGACGCGGATCTCGGTGTTTACTATATGAAGCAAGCGGCTCAGCAAGGGCTACCCGCCGCATTGGAGCAAATTGGCCGTTACTACGCCAATGGCACACTGGTGCAGCAAGATCCGCACCGTGCGATCCCTTATTTACGTGAAGCTGCCTCGCTGGGTGATACGCGTGCCCGGATCCAGCTGGCAGAGTTGCTGGTGGACGATGTCGGTTCGCCGCTTGATTATGAAGACGCTTACCGCTGGTTATATCAAACCATCACCTCGGATTCTCGCACCCGCAATCGTATCGCACAGTTACGTTCAGCACTTGAGGCGCGGATGCCGCAAAACATTATCGCCCGTGCTAAACGGCGCACCAGCTACTGGTAGCCGTCGGTCTTGTCAGTAGGCGACTTTGCGCGCAAAATCCGTTATACTCTCTATACACATCTGTTCCCAATCTGATTTGATATGGCCTATACGCCATGCTCCTCTCGTTGCCTGCAAGCAAGGCGCTGAAACAAAACGTCAAACTGCGATCATCGCGGCGCAATAGCGACAGTTTACAGATATAATGAAATCAACATACGCCAATAGGAAAAGGTCTATGTCGCAAGACACAGGTTCGACAAATAATACCTCGAGCAGCCTCGCAGCCGATCCTCATCAGGCACGCGAAGCGGAGAAATACGAGAATCCGGTCCCCAGCCGCGAGCATTTGCTGGAAGTTATCCGCAGCTTCAAGGCACCAGTGAGCCGCGATAATCTGTTTTCACATCTGGGCCTAGCTGGTGATGAGCAGTATGAAGGGCTACGTCGACGCCTGCGCGCCATGGAGCGTGATGGACAATTGGTGTTCACCCGTCGCCAATGCTATGCCTTACCCGAGCGGTTGGACTTGGTCAAAGGGACCGTGATTGGTCATCGTGACGGTTTTGGTTTTCTGCGTCCAGAAGGCAAAGGCAACCACGATGATTGGATGCTGCCGCATCATCAAATGCGGAGCGTGATGCATGGTGATGTGATTTTAGCCCAGGGTGTTGGCACCGATAAGCGTGGGCGCAAAGAAGCCCGTGTGGTTCGCGTGCTCGAAGCGCGCCAAGGCCAGATTGTAGGCCGTTACTTTGTGGAAGACGGTATGGGCTTTGTGGTGCCCGATGATAGCCGTCTCGGTCAAGATATTGTGATCGACAAAGAACAAACCCAAGGTGCGCGTATGGGCAATGTGGTGGTGGTCGAGATCATGCAGCGCCCAACTCGCCAAACCAATCCTGTCGGTAAGATTGTCGAAGTGCTGGGCGAGAACATGGCGCCGGGCATGGAAATCGAGATTGCACTGCGCACCCATGATATTCCCCATCAATGGCCGGATGCCGTGCTCAAGCAAGTCAAAAACTTGAGTGAAGAGGTGCCAGAAAAAGCCAAAGAGGGGCGTGTCGATCTGCGTGATTTACCACTGGTGACCATCGATGGTGAAGATGCCCGCGACTTTGATGATGCGGTGTATTGTGAGCGTAAACGCTCTGGCGGCTGGCGCTTGTGGGTGGCGATTGCCGATGTCAGTTACTATGTGCGTCCTGACTCGGCGCTGGATAAAGAAGCGCAAAACCGCGGCAACTCGGTGTATTTCCCTAACCAAGTCGTGCCGATGTTGCCGGAAGTGCTTTCTAATGGCTTATGCTCGCTGAATCCGCAAGTCGACCGCCTGTGTATGGTGTGTGAGATGACGATTTCAGAATCAGGGGCGTTATCTGGTTACAAACATTACGAAGCGGTGATGAACTCCTACGCGCGTCTGACCTATACCAAGGTGTCCCATATCTTGGAAGGCGACGAGGAGCTGCGTGAGCGCTACCGTTCTCTGGTCCCGCACTTAGAAACCTTACACGATATGTATAAGGTGCTGAGCGATGCACGTCAGCAACGCGGGGCGATTGAATTCGAGACGGTGGAAACCCAGTTTATTTTCAACGCACAGCGTAAAATCGACCGCATTGTGCCGGTGGAGCGTAATGATGCACACAAGATCATCGAAGAGTGTATGATCCTGGCCAACGTCGCGTCTGCCCGTTTTGTGGAAAAACACAAAGAGCCGGCGCTTTATCGTGTCCACGAAGCGCCGGGCGAAGAGCGCCTCAGCGGCTTTAAAGATTTCTTAGGCGAGTTAGGCTTGAGTCTCAGCGGCGGCCTTGAGCCGACGCCGAAAGATTACGCGGCGCTGATGCATGTGGTGCATGGTCGTGCTGACAGTGAACTGATTCAAACCATGCTGCTACGCTCGATGAAGCAAGCGGTGTATCAAGCGGATAACCAAGGCCACTTCGGTTTGGCGCTCAAGCAATACGCGCACTTTACCTCGCCCATCCGTCGTTATCCGGATTTGCTTCTCCACCGAGCGCTTAAATACCTGATTGCCAAGCAAGCGGGTAAGAACCAAGATCGTTGGACACCCACTGGCGGCTATCACTACTCATTTGACGATATGGATGTGCTGGGTGAGCAATGCTCGAAAACAGAGCGACGTGCCGATGATGCCACCCGAGATGTATCGGACTGGCTCAAATGTGAGTACATGCAAGATCACGTTGGCGATGAGCTGGAAGGCGTGATTGCTAATGTCACTGGCTTTGGTTTCTTTGTCCGCCTTAATGAGCTACATATCGATGGTTTAGTCCATATTTCCAACCTCGACAATGATTACTATCGCTTTGATATGGTAGGGCAACGCTTGGTGGGCGAAGGGTCTGGCCGTGTGTTCCGACTCGGCGATCAGGTGACAGTGAAAGTCTTGGCGGTGAACTTGGATGAGCGACAAATCGACTTTGAGCTGGTAGGCTCTGAACGCAAAGCTCGTCGCCCGGGTAAAACGGCTCGTGACAAACGTAAAAAAGGCCGAGCGGAGTCGAATAAAGACCCGCAAGCCCGTCGTGAGCGAACCTCGGTTCGCCAACAGCTTAAACGTGGTGCGGTGCCAAGTGTTGAAGAAGACAAGGCGCCTGCAGATAAAAACGGCAAAAAGCGTAAAGTGAAATCGCCTGCGGAAAAAGCGCGTAAGAAAAAGGCGAAGAAACAAAAAGCCAAAGCGGGTCAGAAAAAGAAGTAAATCATGAGTAATGAAGTAATTTACGGTATTCATGCCGTTAAAGCGATTTTAGCGACCGACCCTTCCCGCTTTATCGAAGTGATGGTGTTAAAAGGGCGCCAGGATGAACGTCTGGTACCTGTGCTAAATGAGATTGCGATGTTGGGGGTCAGCATCCAACAAGTGGGTCGCAAGGCCTTAGACGACAAAACCCAAGGTGCGTCGCACCAAGGGATAGTGGCACGTGTCAAAGCGGGCCGTCAGTACAACGAAAATGACTTGGAGGCGATCCTCACCAATACCGAGAACCCCTTGCTGCTGGTGCTTGATGGTGTCACCGACCCCCACAATTTGGGGGCGTGCTTACGTACCGCGGATGCGGCGGGAGTCAGTGCGGTGATTGTCCCGAAAGACAAGTCCGCTCAGCTCAATGCCACGGCGCGAAAAGTGGCCTGTGGCGCCGCTGAAGTGGTGCCTTTGGTGCGCGTCACCAACTTAGCGCGAACCATGCGTGCGCTCAAAGAGCAGGGCGTGTGGTTTGTGGGCACGGCGGGTGAAGCCGATCATGATGTTTACGACACCAAATTGGTGGGGCCGCTCGCCTTAGTGATGGGCGCAGAAGGAGATGGCATGCGCCGTTTGACGCGTGAAACCTGTGATGAGCTGATCCGGATTCCGATGGCGGGCAGTGTGTCGAGCTTGAATGTGTCCGTGGCGACTGGCGTTTGCTTGTATGAAGCGGTGCGTCAGCGTCGTTAACTGCAGTGTCTCTTGTTCACCGTTGAAGAAAAACGCCCCAGCTTGGGGCGTTTTTTATTTGGTAGGAAAAGCAGCTCGTTACAGTAATTGCCAGACTGCGGCGCTGCCCGGCTTGTCGCCTTGCGTCCACCACTTGGCTTGGTAGCGTTGGTTGTTATATTCAACTTCAGCGCCGCCGGAATAAGCGACGGTCGCTTGCCATTCACTGCTTTGGTTGGCTTGGCTATCCCCGACGCGTTCCCATGGGTCGCCTTGGTCTGGGCGCTGGCCTTTGGTCCACCACTTGGCGCGATACTCAACCCCTTGATATAGGACACGATCGCCGCCCACATACACAGTGTTTTCATCCCACGTTGGTAAGCCACTGGCCGGCGTCACGGTTACCGTGAATTGCGCTTGCGTGGTGTTGTCGCCATCGCTGACCTCGACCGTGACCACATAGTCGCGATTCTCCGTCACGGTGGGCGCGGTCAGCGTGACCTGATCACCGGAGCCAGAAACGGCCAGATCGCCGGATGCACGGTAGGTGTAGCTAAGTGTATCGCCATCTGGGTCGTTTGCCTCAATCGTCACACTGGTTTGCTCACCGCTTTTCAGGCTAACAGGGGCGATAGGCGCCACGGTGGGGGCTTGGTTTTCACCCGGTACCACCACCTTAATGATGGCGCTGGCCTCGTCATCGGCTTGGCCGTCTGACACCGTCACCGACAGGGAATAGTCGGTGCTGGTGCTCACATCGGGAGCGGTCACTGTGACCGAATCCGTGTCGCTATTGGTCAGAGCCAACGCCGCATCGCCTTGCCAGCGATAGGTCAGTGTATCGCCATCCCGATCACGCCCATTGGCGGCAATGGTTAACGACGCTCCGGGCGCCAGCGTATAGCTTTGCTGCGCAAGGGTGACGGTTGGAGCACTATTGACGGGTGGTTGACCATCCTGTGCTAATCCCTCGTGCATCGCATTAAGGATATCGCCATTGTCGGCATCGATTTCCCAAGCAAACAAACCGGCAAAGTTATGATTACGCACATACTGGCCTTTGGCTTTGACCGAGCGTTGGTTGTCATAAGTGACGAGCTTACCGTTGTCTGGGTTCCAAACATAAGCCGCTTCGGCTTGCTCATCATAACCGGGTTGGAAGCCATTGATACCGTTCCCCGCGCTGCCGAGCATGGATTTGACGATGCCTTTGTAGTCAATCACACCGGCCTCCCAAATACCGTCTGCGGTGCTGCCTTTGATCGGGCCATTTCCGGGTGCGGTCATCGGGTTGCTAGGATCGGTCGCATTGGCAGGGAAAACGCCTTCCCAGCCACGGCCGTACATCGCGGTACCAATCACCATTTTTTCCGGTGGTACGCCGCTTTCTAGCAGTAATTGCACGCCATTATCGAGCGTGTAGGCAGGGCCTTTGCGGGGCTCGCCGTTATCATCGACGCCAGTACCATCACATTCATCGGCGCTCATATGACTGCCGCAGTAAAGGGCGGTTTGGTGACCGGTGACATTATTCCACGCGCCGAAAAAGTCGTAGGTCATGGCAAAGATGTAATCCATGTACGGCGCGCTGGCGCTGTAATCGACGTTGGCGATTTTGTCATAACCGGCACCGACGGCCGAGGTGAGTTGGTACTCACGGCCCGTGTCGGCCTCGAGCTCGTCCAACATCGCGCGCAGCTCACGCATTAAGGCTGCGTAGGCTTGGCTGTCTTTATCTGGATTGCCTAGATCTGGGTTGGCACCGCCACCGCCTGGGTATTCCCAGTCAATGTCGACCCCATCATAGAATTTCCAGGTCTGTAGGAACTCTTTCATCGACGCAACAAAGACATCACGGTTGGCTTTGTCGGTGAAATCATAGAAGGGGTCTGATAGGGTCCAGCCGCCCACGGATGGGAGAATTTTCAGATCCGGGTAGCGCTGCTTGAGCGCCATCATTTGTGCATAAGTGCCACCAATCGGATCTTTAGCTGGTGTGCCGGGCAGTTTTTTCTGAATCGCCGCCCAAGGATCGTGGATCACCACTTCATAGTCTTGTGAGCCTTGGCAGGCGAGCTCTAGTGCGCGCAAGCTGTTGCCATTTTCGATGTCGCCCAATGACTCATTGGGGCCACAAATGGGGATAAAGCCATATAAGATGTGGGTGAGATTCCCCGCGGGCACCTGACTGACATCGAAGTTACGGCCATAAATGCCCCATTCGACAAAGTATGCCCCCACCACGGTATCAGGCTGTTTGGGGTAGTCATTGTTATTGGGGTCGACATTCATCGGCAGTGGGTCAAGGTGCACACCGTCGGTGTCTGCGATCACGATGGGTTTGGCGGCACTGGTCGCGCACTGGCCATCCACGCCTCCCTCACATAAGGCGAGTTTAAGCTGGTGGCGGCCGCCTTTGTCATAGGGGAAAGTGACAACGCCAGATTTGGTTCCTGCCGGTAAGGTGCCTTGATTGACGATCTGATCGTCAAAGTACACCTTGTAGCTATCACCGCCATCACCGGACCAGGCATTCCATTTAATTTCAATTTGGACTTCGTCCACGCGTTGTACCAGATCTTTGTACGATCCGCGGCCATATTCGTCGACTTCAACAAAAGAATAGTTTTGTGGCTTCCAGTCCAAACTTGGGGTTGAGGGGGCCGCCACGGCGTGGCTGGCACCCAGTGCCCCAGCAATCGCCAGAGAGAGTAGGGTCATTGGCTTCATGTTTGCTCCTTATTGTGTCACGCGTTGCCAAACAAGGGCAGCGCCGGGTTGCTCGTTTCGTGTCCACCATTTTGCTTGGTAGATGTTATCGCCGTAGCGCACGCGATCCTTGGCCACATAGACCTCAGAAGCGCTCCACGCGGGCAGGTTGCTGGTGGGTTCGTCGGTAGCCGGGATCACCGACAGGTTGAAGCTATAGCTATCGTGATGGCTAAATACTTGGTTTTGCACCACGTCATCGGCATTAAACTGGATCTCACCGTTGCGCATCACCCCGATACGTAAGGGCTCGTTAGCCTGTTGTTCGATAAGGCTGGCCAGCGCGTGTGGCCAATTCGCCACATTTTGGTCCGTCAGAGTGAGTGTGACATCTACCACTTCTTGGCCTTGGCGGTTGTGCAAGCGGGCACGTACGCGATCGCCCAAAGCTGCCATTTGTGGATGCGGGACAAAGTAGCCCAGCTCGTGCCATTGGGCTGGCGCTGTCTGACGGGGAGTGATAGTGATGTCGGCACAGTTGTAGAAGCCTTCACCGGCCGGATCAATGCGTTGCCAACGGCTATAGAGAATGGCGTCACCTTGACGATCGGCGGGCAGGGTCACGGTCATCTCGTAATAACGGTTTCCGTCATCGCCGATCACAATGGGCAGATCGCCAAAGGTGTCGATCTTCTCGAGATCATCCCACGTCAGCGCATCGGTCGCGCCGTTGTAGTCTGGCTTGGTGAGATAAATTTCCCAATAGCTTGGGTTGTGAGGTGTGGTGGCGCGAAAGCGTACATCAATTTGGCCATTGCCATCTGGGGTGACCTCGGTGCGTTGCCAATCCGGTGAGGGCAAACTGATACCAGATTTATTGGGATCGCCGGCACCACATAAGTTGCCATCGGTAACGGCCGCTTTCACCGCATCCATATTGCGATAATCCGCCACCAATTGCGCTGATTCGTGGTGTTGTACAAACGGGTAGTGCCCCGATTCTAAGAACGCAGCGCGACAGGCAGCGTTAGGGATTCGTGATCCATCTGAAGGCCACCAATAGCCCCCTTGCCCATGGCAAATCGCTTGGCGTGCTTTGGGGCTGTCTAAATAGCCATGTGCCATCACCTGTGAACTGCTTGCGACCAGCGCAAGGGCCACGGCGGTACGACAGGAAAACTGTGTGAACGAAGACTTGAACATAACGACTCCTTAACGGGGGCACGCAGCCCCCGCATTCAAGACCAGAAATGGATTAGAGACTGCAGACTTGGCGCCAAGCTTGACCACCGGGTGCCGCTTGGGTCCACCACTTGGCTTCCCATACCGCCTCTTGGTAGATAAGTTGGTCGCCACCGCTGGCATGGTTGCCCCCGTTAGGCCAGTTGGGATAGGTACTCAGGCTGGCAACATCGACGCCGGGACACTGAGACTCTCCGCCACTTTGGCTGGTGCTACCGGGTAGCGCAGGCGGAAGGCTTGGATACTCCTGCTTCACCGCATAGCGCTGGCCATCTTTTTCGATGGTGATATTGGTCGGGTTGGTGATCGGCATGTAGTACATCACCTGAGCATCCAAGGTTTCACCGGGCTTAAAGCTTTGCTCAATGCCGCCCCATTCGTTAATCAGGGTGATGGCAAAGCGATGGTGCGTAGCATCAAACCCGCCGATGTTGTTGCCACTGGCGTTGCTGCTATCACGGACCACTTCCATGCGTAGCTTTTTCTGAGCGTTCCAGTCAGATTTAAAAATGGCCGAGGTGGAAACTGGCACATCAAAGCTGATGGTGGCGCCCGATAAGTCCAGATCGGAGTGGTTGGTAAAGCGGAACGTGGGGCGAATAGGATAGTTGTCATCGCCCACTGGGAAGTTCAGCGCGTCAAAGGTGACATCCACTTGCTCGCTTGGCACTTGGAAGTTGGCATCGCCACGTTGCAGTGAGTAGTCGCTGCCAGCTTGTTTAAAGGTTTGGTACGCCAGCGAAGTCAGGGTATCGCCCATAAAGTAGGCWTGACGCTGATCATCATAGCGATAATCCCCCGCCAGCTCCCAGAACATCACCCCGCCTAGACCTTTATTGATCACGTAGTCGACCTTTTCGGCCATCGAGGTTTCGTCTTCCATCGATAGGAATACGCGTTTTTCTTCGTTCCAAACCCACGGCGCTTTGGCGATGTCATCGTAATAACGTTGATAGTTACCGGTGAGACGGTCGCTAGGATCTTGCTCAGGATCGAGTCCGTACTCCGCGGCGTAGGCCGGTAGTTTGCCGTCGAGCAGGTTTTTCACATGCCATAAAGGGTTGGAGCCAGCAGGCACTTCGTTGCCGAGCTCGTCCACATCATGCCAAAGGTTATCAATGCCGATTGCACCGTTGCCGCATTTGTTTTTCTCACCGACCCCGGTGCCGGCAGGGCACTCACTTTGGTTTGGTAATGGCGCGCGTCCCCAAAGGCCTTTATCGCCGCCTTGTACGTCTTTAAAGCCGCGGGTGTAATACGGGATACCGATATTGATACGGCCGGGAGACATACCGCCCATAAAATAGGTTGCTGCCCAGTCGGTATTTAAATAACCAATTCCCTCGAACTCAGGGGTTTGGTAAACATTCCACTGTTTAAGCTCCGAGTCTTCGCCGGTGTCGTACAGCGGCGCTTGATGGCCAACATGATCATTCCATGCCCCATGTAGGTCATAGCTCATGATGTTGACGTAATCTAAGTATTGGGTGGTTTGGAAGGTTTCCATCCCGCGCAATAAGTAACCCGACGACGGTGCGGCGATGGTCAGCATATAGTGCTTGCCATCTTGCGCACTGGCTTTATCGAGCGCTTCACGTAGCGATTTCATCAGCACTTGGTAGGATTTATTCAAGTGCGCCCGACGTGGGTTAGAGTATTCGAAATCGTCCGGATGTCCCGAGTCTTTCATTGACGATGGGTATTCATAATCAATGTCTAGACCATCAAAGCCATACTGGCGCAAGAAGGCGACGGCACTGTCGGTGAAAGCTTTAATGCCTGCTTGGTTGACACTGCCATCGGCATTGGTGGTCATGGTGTAGAAACCGCCACTGTCGATACGCTCGCCGTTTTCACCGAAGTAGCCCCCAGTTTCGGCCCAGCCACCCACGGAGATCAGCGTTTTCACGTCGGGGTGCTGCTTTTTATACTTGTTGAGCAAGTTAAAGTGGCCTTTGTACGGCAGGGTTGGATCCATCTCTGCGCCGGCCACGCCCGGCCAGGTCATCTGGGTTGCTGGATTATCGGGGGCATTGGGATCGCCGATAGACAATTGGTTGTCCGCATTGACGTGAGCAAAGGCGTAGTTAATGTGGGTGATCTTGTCCCAAGGAATATCGCTGACTAAATAAGCGGGCTGGCCGTTGGCACCGTTTCGCCAACTGGTGAAATAGCCGATAACACGGCGAGGGTGATCGGCGCCCATGTCTTCAAGGCCGTTCTCGTCATACACCGAACAATATGGCACGTCGACATCTGGGGTGGTGTATAAACCAGCCGGACGACAGGCATACTCATCGCCGCCGGTTTGGTCATCACCCACCACCTGTTGCAATGTTTGGGTATCGGTCGCGCCTTTGTCGTCGGTCACGGTGAGAGTAAAGGTAAAACGACCCGTTTGTTCGGCTTGCCAGTCAATGGTGGTCGCTTCTGCACCTTCATATAAGACAGTGTCGCCTTGTGAGAGCACGAATGAGGTCACTGTGCCATCCGTATCGGCCCCGGCGAGGGTGAAGGTGAGTGTGTCGCCAACCTCAACGGGTCCAGACGGTGACACGGTTAAGGTTGCGGTAGGGGCTTGGTTAACGCTGCCCGCGCACTGGCCGAGGATTTTCCATGCTTTCCACTCGCCAGACTGAGTGGCAGGATCGGCTTGCGTCCACCACCTTGCCTCATAGGCGGTATTGTCCGCTTTAACTTGATCCCCTTTGGTGTAGGTATTGCCATTCTGCCAACCGGGCAGGGGCTGGCAATCAACCGCAGCGTGCACACTGGGGCTACTTAACGCGAGCCCCGCCAAACCTAGCGCGACGGCACGTGATGGCGTCATTAGTTTCATATTTTGCTCCCAAAATTTTTGAAGCGAATTTCATCAATGCAGTCAGTGATTGATGCGTCCTTCCCTACGCTTTTTGCACTAAAAAACCGACTTTCAGGTCAAGCCTAGGCAACAATGTGGTTATATTGGGCAATGAATGCCAAGAAATGGAGGCGAAGGTGTAATAATTTGAGCGCGGGTTCAGAAATTAATTATCGATAAAAAAGAAGTGCATCAATAGCGTGATGTCGGTTGAAAATTAAACAAACTTGACAGTTTGCAGGCTTGATTTCTTGATTTTTTTGCGATTCGTCATGCTTTTTCGGTCTATGTCACGGAGAATGTTATCAGTAGGTTGTTGTTTTGACCGAATTAAGTGGTGCGCACATTCTATGTTGTAAAGGGGGAGGATAAGGCGCGTGTTCCGATAAGTAACGCAGCGAGGGCCTTTTGACGTTGTGGTGACACGGTGACAGAAAGATAAGCGGATAAAGAGAAAATCTGTTTGCTTATGGCGCTGCAATTCTGTACTATCTCGCGCCTGATTCTCGGTCTTTTACTTTTCGTTCCTTGCTTCCGCTGGACGACCGAGCCAATTGTGGAAGCTGATTAATCCGTAAGGAGCAACTCAATGCGTCATTACGAAATCGTATTCATGGTGCACCCTGATCAAAGCGAGCAAGTTGCTGGCATGATCGAGCGTTACACTGCGTCTATCAAAGATGCAGGCGGTCAAATCCACCGTCTAGAAGACTGGGGCCGTCGTCAACTGGCTTACCCAATCAACAAGCTGCACAAAGCACACTATGTTCTGATGAACGTAGAAGCTGAGCAGGCTGTGATTGACGAGCTGGAAAGCATGTTCCGCTTCAACGACGCGGTGATCCGTAACATGATCATGCGTACCAAAGACGCTATCACTGAGCCATCTGTCATGATGAAGGCTAAAGAAGAGCGTACCGCTAAGCGTGAAGAGCGCCCAGAAGCGAAACCAGAAGCAAAAGCTGAAGCGCAAGCTGAAGGCGAAAACGCAGCTGAGTAATTGCTGTGATGACCAATCGGTTGGAGCTTGCTGGTGTTATCAGTAAAGGTCCGGTCCGTCGCCAAAGTCCTGCAGGAATTCCGCACTGTCACTTTGTGTTAGAGCACCGTTCCACGCAGGTTGAAGCTGACCTACCTCGACAAGTGTTTTGTCGCTTATCTGTGGTAGCCAGTGGGCAAGTGTCAACACAACAAACGCAAAATTTAGTTTTAGGCAGCCATATCAAGGTAAGCGGGTTTCTCGCCTACCAAACCAGCCGACAAGGCGAGGGTAAATGGGTATTGCATGCCGACAACATCATAGACATTTAGATCAGGAGATAAGCCCATGGCACGTTTCTTCCGTCGTCGTAAATTCTGCCGTTTCACTGCAGAAGGCGTTACAGAGATCGACTACAAAGATGTAGCGACTCTAAAAAATTACATTACCGAATCAGGTAAAATCGTACCTAGCCGTATCACTGGTACTCGTGCTAAGTATCAGCGTCAACTGGCTCGTGCTATCAAGCGCGCTCGTTACCTGGCCCTGCTGCCGTACACTGACAAGCATCAGTAATCGGAACTGTCCAAGTTAGAGAGGATTGAAGAATGCAAGTTATTCTACTTGATAAAATCGGTAACCTGGGTGGCCTAGGTGATCAGGTAACTGTTAAATCTGGTTATGCGCGTAACTTCCTTATCCCTCAGGGTAAAGCAGTTATGGCAACCAAAGCCAACATCGAACACTTTGAAGCACGTCGTGCTGAGCTAGAAGCGAAAGTTGCTGAGCAACTGGCAGCCGCTCAAGCGCGTGCAGAAAAAGTTGAAGCACTAGAAGCGGTTGAAATCGCGTCTAAAGCGGGTGATGAAGGTAAACTATTTGGTTCTATCGGTACCCGTGACATCGCTGATGCTGTGACTGCAGCAGGCGTTGAAATTGCGAAAAACGAAGTGCGTCTACCAGAGGGCGCATTGCGTCACACTGGTGAGTACGAAATCAGCGTACAGCTGCACTATGACGTGTTCGCAACCGTAAAAGTAAACGTTGTTGCTGCTTAATCGCGCATCAAAACGTTGATCAAAAGCCAGCCCTCGGGCTGGTTTTTTTATAGCCACTGATAGCGGAGGCCGACGGTTAGCACGCTGTCGTGGTGCTTCAATCCTGGTGGCACATCCGTCATATAGTTGTGTTTGCTGGTTATTTTTATCGAAAGCTTTTCGGTAATGGTAGAAGCCAGAGTGACGGCAGCTTCCACGCTGGTATTACTGGCGCCCGAGATTACAATGCTTCTCCCCTCTAAGCTGACACTGTCGACCAGTTGCCACTCTCCTTTAGCCTGTGCACGAATCACCGGCTCGCGAACCGAGTAAGGCATGATGAGATCGTCATCGTCGATTTCATCAAGATTGGGACGCTGGTAGCGATACCCTGGCCCCACTTCCGTGCTGAGTTGGAAGGTGTCACTTTGCCACCATTGGTGGCCAAGCCCTGTGGCCAACATAAAGTCATCGTAATAGGGACCGTAGCGGTCAGCGACATAGGTAGCGTTCAGTAAGACATAGCTGCGCGCGCTAATACCACGGTTTGCTTGGGCTTCTAATTCTGTTTTACGTTTATCTTCCTCGCCATCTTTTTCCACTTGTAGCACGCTCGCGCTGGCTTGATAACGTGTTTGTTCGCCATCATATTGGCCATTCACTTCCCCGTTGACTGTTTGTGAATCGGCATTGCCGCTTAACTGTTGCAGTCCTAACGACAAATCACTTTGCCAAGGGGATGACGTGGTCTCCGTGGCGTGGCTAAAAGGGATATATAATGTGGACATCACAAGGAAGAGGGACGGCACTTTCATCGTGAATCACCTGTTGACAATATCGCGCCTTATCCTAGGTGTCCTGGCCTCCTAGGCGGTCAAATTTAAGTTAAAATCTCGGGGACTTATTCAGCGTTTGGAAAAAAATGCTGTATGGGGCAGCGTCCTGCGAGGACAGCGGGTATAATGACCCCCAGTAGCAATAGGTGAGTTTTTATGGCAGACAATCGTAAACCCGCAAAAGATCAGCAAGTCGCTAACCTCAAAGTGCCCCCACACTCTATCGAAGCCGAGCAGTCTGTGTTGGGTGGTTTGATGTTGGATAACGAACGTTGGGACGCGGTTGCGGAAAAAGTGGTCGGCCATGACTTTTATAGTCGTCCGCACCGATTGATTTATGAGTCCACCAAGTCTTTGCTTGATGAAGGCAAGCCGCTTGACTTAATCACCTTATCTGAACACCTAGAAAAAACCGGTCATTTGGATGATGTGGGCGGCTTTGCTTATCTGGCTGAGTTGGCTAAAAATACGCCAAGTGCGGCGAATATTGTCGCTTATGCGGATATTGTCCGCGAACGAGCCATGGTTCGTAACCTGATCGGGGTAGCCAATGAAATTGCGGATGCCGGCTATGACACCCAAGGGCGCACGTCAGAAGATCTGCTCGATATGGCGGAGAGCAAGGTGTTTGCGATTGCTGAGTCACGAACCAGTGAGACCGAAGGGCCGCAACATATCGACTCGGTGCTCAGTAAAACCCTTGAGCGTATCGAAGAGCTTTTCAAAACCCCACAAGATGGAGTCACGGGCGTATCGACCGGCTTTACTGATCTGAACAAGAAAACGGCAGGTCTGCAGCCTTCTGATCTTGTGATCGTGGCGGCTCGTCCATCAATGGGTAAAACCACCTTTGCGATGAACCTGTGTGAAAACGCGGCGATGGATCAAGAAAAGCCAGTACTCATCTTCTCGCTCGAAATGCCAGCTGAACAGCTGATGATGCGTATGCTGGCTTCGCTCTCACGGGTTGACCAGACCAAGATCCGTACCGGTCAGCTTGATGATGAAGACTGGGCGCGTATCTCGTCATCGATGGGGATCTTAATGCAGAAAAAGAACATGTACATCGATGACAGCTCCGGCCTAACGCCGACTGATGTGCGTTCACGCGCGCGCCGTGTTGCCCGTGAGCATGGCGGGGTGAGCATGATCATGGTCGACTATCTGCAGCTAATGCGTGTTCCTGGCTTGCAAGAGAATCGAACCCTTGAGATTGCCGAGATTTCTCGCTCGCTCAAAGCGCTCGCCAAAGAGTTGAATGTGCCTGTGGTGGCGCTATCACAGCTTAACCGTTCGTTGGAGCAACGGGCCGACAAACGCCCGGTTAACTCGGATTTGCGTGAATCGGGTGCCATTGAGCAGGATGCTGACTTGATCATGTTTATTTACCGCGACGAAGTCTATAACCCGGAAAGTGCGATGAAAGGGATTGCAGAAATCCTGATTGGTAAACAGCGTAACGGCCCGATTGGCTCAGTACGACTGACTTTCCAAGGGCAGTATTCGCGATTTGATAATTATGCAGGGCCGGCGTTTGATGACGAGTAATCCTTTTATCATGACGAATGCGGCCAAAGCCGTTATCGATCCGGAGGCGATGATACACAACATCCAGGTGATGCGTCGCCAAGCGCCCAATAGCAAAGTGATGACAGTGGTTAAATCGGATGGTTACGGCCATGGTTTGGTCTCAGTGGCCTCCACACTTGCGCCTTATAGCGATGCTTTTGGGGTGGCACGGATTGAAGAAGCACTGACGTTACGACAGGCCGGTATACGCTTGCCTATTGTTTTGTTGGAAGGTTTTTATGAAGCCGACGAGCTGCCGCTATTGGTTGAACACCAACTGACCGCCACGGTGCACTGTGATGAGCAAGTCACCATGCTGACTAACGCGACACTGAGTGAGCCTTTACCCGTGTGGTTAAAGGTCGACTCAGGGATGCATCGCTTGGGCTTCGAGCCGGACCAAGTACCAGACGCGCTCTCTGCCCTGACAGCGTGTGACAATGTGGCGCCTGACATCGGCTTTCTCAGTCATTTTGGTTGTGCCGATGAAATGGATAACCCCATTACGCAAGCGCAAATAGACACCTTCACACAGGTGACAGAAGGACTGCCGGGTGAACGCTCACTGGCGGCGTCGTCGGGAACCTTGTTTTGGCCGCAAAGTCACTTTGATTGGGTGCGACCCGGCATTTGCCTATATGGTATTTCGTCGCGGATTGAACTGACGGGTGAACAGCTGGGCTTAAAACCGGCGATGCGCTTAACCTCAAGGGTGATGGCCGTTCGCAAGCTAAAAGCCGGTGAGCCGGTAGGGTATGGCGCGCGCTGGCGTAGCGAACGCGATACGCTGATTGGTGTGATAGCCATCGGTTATGGCGATGGCTACCCACGACTGGCGCCCGATGGCACCCCTGTTTGGTTGAATGGCCGCGAAGTGCCACTTGCTGGGCGGGTATCGATGGATATGATCACGGTCGATTTAGGGCCAGATGCCACTGACAAAGTAGGGGATGAGGCGGTGTTATGGGGGCCTGAGCTTCCCGTCGAGCGCATTGCCCGCTTGGTCGATACCATCGGCTATGAGCTCGTGTGCCAAGTGACCGGCCGAGTGCCGCGCCAATACCTGACCACCACCTCCGAGCGGCGGGCGGTGGGCTAGGCCCCGCCACCCTTATCTAAACGCATGCTGGCCAGCGAGACTAGACGTTGGCTTGTGGTGTGCCTTGCAGGGTCACTACCAAGGTACGCATGCCGCCCTCATCGCGATGCTCGCCCAGATAAATCCCTTGCCACGTGCCTAAATTCAGCCGACCTTGGCTGATGGGCACCGTGACGCTTGCGCCTAACAATGACGCTTTGATATGCGCTGGCATGTCATCGTCCCCTTCGTAGGTGTGGCGATAATAAGGCGCTCGCTCAGGCACTGAGTGATTAAAGTGCGCCTCCATATCTTGGCGCACGGTCGGGTCGGCGTTTTCATTGAGGGTTAAGCTCGCCGAGGTGTGCTTGATAAACACTTGCACCATACCTACATTCATGTCGCCCAACATGGGGAGCGCGTGCACGATCTCGTCGGTGATCAGGTGAAACCCGCGCGGCCGAGCACGCAGACGAATCTCAGTTTGATACCACATAAGCAATCCTTGTTGTGATCTTTATCGTATGCTGTTGGCTCACAGGCGATCCAACTATTCTATGATTGATCGCAACCTACTCACAGCGATTAGATGTGAGAATCGAGCCATGATTATGTAATATTACACCAATGACCGCTGCGTACAGCGTGGTGGTGCTGACGTTATACAGGATCCTTGCCTGCTGTGATACCCACAGCAGCACTCACAACGCGATTTGGATGACATGATGCTAAAGACAACGAATCCCACTCAGACCGTGGCGTGGCAATCACTGACCGCCCATTTTGAAGAAGCGCAGGACTACACACTGGCTGATCTGTTTGCTGATAACCCAGAGCGATTTGCCCACTTCTCAACGCAATTCGAAGACAGCATTCTGTTGGATTATTCCAAAAACTTGATCAGCGAAGAAACGCTGACCAAGTTATTGGCACTCGCCGACGAAACCGGGGTAGCTGAAGCGATTGAGTCAATGTTTAGCGGTGAGAAAATCAACCGTACAGAAGATCGCGCGGTTCTCCACACAGCACTACGTAATCGTAGCAACACGCCTGTGATGGTTGACGGCGAAGATGTGATGCCTAAGGTTAATGCGGTACTGACGCAGATGCAGTCTTTTTCCGAGCGCGTGATCAGTGGCGAATGGAAAGGTTATACCGGTAAAGCGATCACCGATGTGGTGAATATTGGTATCGGCGGATCAGACTTGGGTCCTTATATGGTCACTGAAGCGTTGGCGCCGTATAAGAATCACCTTAACCTGCACTTTGTCTCTAATGTCGACGGCACCCATATGGCCGAGACGTTAAAAGACCTTAACCCGGAAACCACCTTGTTCTTGGTGGCGTCAAAAACCTTTACCACCCAAGAAACCATGACCAACGCACACACGGCGCGAGACTGGTTTATGAATGCAGCAGGGGATGAGACCCAGGTGGCGAAGCATTTTGCCGCGCTATCAACCAATGCCGATGCCGTGGCGAATTTTGGTATTGATACCGCCAACATGTTCGAGTTCTGGGATTGGGTTGGCGGCCGCTACTCACTGTGGTCGGCGATTGGTCTGTCTATCTGCTTGGGTGTAGGTTACGACAACTTTGTCGCGCTGCTTGATGGTGCGCACCAAATGGACAATCACTTCAAAACCGCGCCGATGGCACAGAACATGCCGGTTTTGTTGGCACTGATTGGTCTTTGGTACAACAACTTTCACGGCGCGGAATCAGAAGCTATTTTACCGTATGACCAATACATGCACCGTTTTGCGGCTTACTTCCAGCAAGGCAATATGGAATCAAACGGTAAGTATGTCGACCGCAATGGTCGCCCGGTTGACTACCAAACAGGGCCTATCATCTGGGGCGAGCCAGGCACGAATGGTCAGCACGCTTTCTACCAGCTGATCCACCAAGGCACCAAGTTGATCCCATGTGACTTCATTGCTCCTGTGCACAGTCATAATGCGATTGGCGATCATCACGCCAAATTGATGGCGAACTTCTTCGCCCAGACTGAAGCGCTAGCCTTTGGTAAGAGCCGTGAGCAAGTCGAAGCTGAGTTGACGCAAGCGGGCAAATCAGCCGAAGACGTGGCTGCGATTGCGCCATTTAAAGTGTTTGAAGGCAACCGTCCAACCAACTCGATTTTGGTGGAGAAAATTACCCCTTATACACTTGGCGCGCTGATTGCCATGTATGAGCACAAGATTTTCACCCAAGGGGTGATTTGGAATATCTTCAGCTTTGATCAGTGGGGCGTTGAGCTCGGTAAACAGCTGGCGAGTAACATTCTGCCTGAGCTCGGTGATGCGCAGCAGGTCGAAAGCCACGATAGCTCAACCAATGGCCTGATCAACGCGTTTAAGCAGTGGCGCCAAGCCTAAACTGAGCGGAACCGTGATTGAGAAAGTCAAACGCCGCGATGGTTATCGCGGCGTTTTTATATTTTTGGGGCCAACTATTGGGGTCCAACCATTGGGGGCCGCCTAGTGAGCTATCGCCTTTGGCACAACGCGTGACCGTCTGCGACGTATGTCTGTTTAGTGATCGAAGCAGATCTCAATAAAGGCAGTGCCGTGCGGGGATTTAAATGGCATGATGATCACAGGCCCATCACTTTTGTGGTTGATGGTATGGCCTTTGCCGGATACGACCACAGGGGTCGCCATCTCAAATTCGAAGCCCTTTTCTGACAAAATACGCTTCGCACCACCTGTCACCATATTGGTGATCTCACCGACCATATCCGTCACTTCTTCATCAATCGACTCGGACCGCTCTCCAAGCATACGCTGCATGATTTCAAGCGCCATATCTTCATCAAAGGTGACGGAAAAGGAGCCCTTAGTCTGTGGGCCGACCATGCCAATTAACCCAGAAACGTCCCCTTTGGCGATCTCTGACTTTTTCAAGTGAGGCTTCTCTGGCTGGATTTCCAGCTGTGCCATCGTCTGTAGCACATTGATCAGTGAAGTAAGAAACGGGTTGACGAATTGTGCTTCCATAAAGAATGTCCGTCCTAATCAATTCAGTATTAGTGAGCTAGGCATTGTGCGCAGGTACCATGGGTTTCAATCACGTGATGTTGGACCTCAAACCCCATTGTTTGCGCCTTTTCACGCAACGCCTCAGAAAGCTCCTCAGTGTGACACTCTTCCACGGTGCCGCATTGATCACAGATGAGCAGTTGGGAGCAGTGCCCCTGGTGGCCAAGATGACAACAAGCGATATAGCTATTGGTTGACTCCACCTTATGCACAAACCCCTGCGCTAACAGAAAGTCTAGCGCACGATAAACCGTTGGTGGTTTGGCTTGTGGCTCTGTTTCACGCAGCTCGTCTAGCAGCTCATAGGCGGTGATCGCACGTGAATAGTTGGCGATAATCTCGTAAACGCGCGTCCGCTGCGGCGTTAATCGCACGCCGCGTTGCTCGCAAAGCTGCTGTGCGCGGTGCAGTAACCCAGTGGTGTTGGTCATAGCGCCTCAAAGTGCTAACAGTCAGTCAGTTATATTACCATAGCTGTATAACATCGCACCCCACCTATCGTCATCCTATGCGCTTTGCCACAAGTGTAAATAGGTAGTCCAATATCACTTGATCGCGATCAGTTACCCTACAGTAATGATAGAAGTAAAAATAAAAACCAATCAGTCGATTTTTGAATCGGCTAACTGTTTTGCGCTGTCATGTCAGTATGATGACAGCGTGCCACAGGCATTAAAAACATACCTTTACATCCATAATAGGAGTATGTACCGATGAAAAAACTGTTAGCCCTCGCCGCCCTGGCGTTCGCGTCTGTTTCAACGCAAGCGGCTGCCAATGAGTGTGAGTTAACTGTCACCACCGGCGATAAAATGGCCTACGACCAGTCATCGTTGTCCGTACCAGCAAGCTGCAGCGAAGTCACGTTAACGCTGGAGCATCAAGGCTCAATGCCTGTGACCTCTATGGGCCACAACTGGGTGCTGTCGGAAACGTCTAACCTGCAAGATATCGCCATGAAAGGCGCCGGTGCCGGCGCAGATAACGACTATCTGCCACAAGGCGACGATCGCATCTTGGCACACACTAAGCTGATTGGCGGCGGTGAAAGCACCACCATCACCTTCTCAACCGAAGGTTTGCAAGGCAAAGACTTAACCTATTTCTGCTCATTCCCAGGCCACTGGACTGTGATGAAAGGCAAATTCACCATCGAATAAGTCTTGTCGCGAGAGAGCACATCGTTCGGCTCTCTCGCCCATTTCATACCCTCGTCATCTTGCTCAACTAGGCTTTCCTGCATATGGATTGACGGAGCAAGGCCGTGAATAAACTCCGCTACTATAGTTATAACTTGGCACTCAATGCGATCCCTAATGATTGGTATCGCACTTGGATGCGCAGGCAACTTTTCCCCACTTATCAGCAACATCAATCCGATATCGACCAGCGCGTCAGCTACTATAACCGTTTGAATGCGCCATTTTGTTTGTCTGAGCAATATTGCGATCATCAGACGGGCCGTGTGAGACAAGATCAAGGCTCGGTATATTTTCTCGATATATTGCGGGTAATGCGCTGGTTCCCAAATGGTTTGTTTCTGCATTACTTAGGCGGCGATGTGACACAACCGCCGCCCACGCCAGCATTCGTGAAAAGCCGACCGATTCATGGCGACAATCAAAACGCCGTCCTGCTCAAGCTCAACGCGGTGCGTCACTTCCAATTTATTAATGATCCTGTGCCGTTTGGGCAAAAACGCGATAGCGCGGTATGGCGTGGGCGCTGCTTCAATCACAAGCGCCGCCAGCTTCTTCAGCGCTTTTACACGCATCCAACCATTGATGTCGGGGATACACGCCCCGTGAATGATACTGACCAAGCCTATCGAAAAGCCCCGCTGACACCGCAAGCGCAGCTACAGCATAAGTTTATTCTCAGTGTGGAAGGGAAAGACGTTGCCACCAACTTAAAATGGATAATGTCCTCCAACTCGCTTTGCTTGTCACCCCCAATGGAATATGAAACTTGGTTTATGGAGGGCCAATTAATCCCTGGAGTCCACTATGCCGAGGTCAACGCCGATTTTTCCAACCTAGAGGCAGTCATCGACTACTACCTCACCCATCCGCATGAAGCACAAGCGATCATCAACAATGCTCATCAATGGGTAAACCAATTTCGCGACCGACAAAAAGAGGCGGTGATCAGCTACTTAGTGGCAGAGAAATACTTTCGGCTTTCGCAGCAAGTCAGAGAAAGAACTGACGATGCTTTTGGACTGAGCGTGTATGCAAAATGAGAAAGTGGTAGGGGTATAAGTTACTGACATATAGTACAGTTGAGTGTGGCTCAGCGCACAAAGAGGCGCTTTTGTCAGTTGGTTTAGGGAGATAAAAGCAATGGAAGCTAACGAACTTTACTTTATTTACTGCTCTCAGCGTATGAACCTTAGTGCGGTACGTCTTTTTGATTGGTCTGAGTCTAAAGAACATTACCAAGGTATGGCCGAAGTTGACGGTGATACTTACTTTAGAACCTACCGTAAAGACTGCATTGTCGAAAGCTATGAAAGCCTTGCCGAGCTGGCTAAAGCTGAACACTCTTTACAAGAGTTCATAAACTCGCCCGAAAACATCCACTTTAATCGTCCTGCACCTAAACCAGTAGACACCTTTGACGTTCACTTTACGGGCTTCAAAAAAGACGATAAAGCGCGCCTTAGTGAATTGGCTAAATCAGCCAACATGAAAGTTCGCGGTGAAGTAACTAAACATCTAAATGTCTTGTGTTATGGCTACAATGCTGGCCCCAAAAAACTGGAAAAAGCACGCTCTCAGGGTGTGATGATTATCAATGAGCCGGAGTTTCTTCACTTCATTGAGACGGGTGAAGTAGTTGACTGTGCAATAAGTTAATCTTTTTTATAGCTAGTTGGTTTGTAGGGATAATAAGAAATGCCCGTGACTTACTGTTCTACAAGGAGTGAGCGTGGAAAAGTCAAAAGTTAAAAGCATTGCGAGAAAACGTTGGTCGAGAAGAATATACTCTCGATATTTGAATAGTGATAGTAAAAAATACAATTGGGTTCGAGAAAGAAGTCTTGTTTCACTTCCAAGGCTAATGGTTCAAGGGCGGTTCATGCTAATAAATGTAGGGGTAGGGTTGAAAAATTTAAGTTTTTCGCTACCACTTTAACAGTGGCGCCTGTGAAAGATAAAGATAGAAAGTGTGCTCTTGAGTTCTTTAGTAAAATTAATGCTTTTTTAAAAAGCAGTGAGGGGCGCTGCGATATTTTACTGAATTTTGAGGGGGTTGAGAAAGTTGATCCAAGTGGATGCGTTTTTCTTTTTTCATATATAGAGATGTTTCAAGAAGTTTACCCAGGATGTAATATAAAAATAAAGTATCCAAGAAAGATTAAGCCCACGCCTGGGAATGGTTGTCATCATACAGCTCAACCGAATCATGTTTTTAATCACTTGAAACTTTATGAACGACTAGGAACTCGTAAAGCACCTGTTTTTCATACAGTCGCTCCTCCTAACCTAAAAGTTTGGGAAACTATTTCTTTTGTCAATGACTCTGAGCTAGTTGGAAAAATATTAGAAAATGTGTGTGAAAAAGTTCCTGATATATCGCCGGCTCAGCGTTCTCAAATATGGAAGGTGCTGATCGAGGCTGTGAACAACTGCCCCGAGCATGCTTACGACAAAGCTTTTATGCGCGATAAAGGCTTGAAGTACAACAAAACGCGGTGCTTATTTGCTATCATAGAAGGACATTTAGCTATTGCGGTTGCTGACTTAGGAGTCGGTATCCCGTATACTCTGGAACACGGGAAGGCTAAAGAAGTGTGGAATATCATTAGGAAGCTATTGAAAGTTTCTACAGCCTCTGGCACTAAAGATAGCCACTATTTGCAAGGTATGATAAACATTAAAGATGTTCGTAAGAGACTTTCTAGATACACTAAATATGATAATCGAGGACACGGTGGTGCTGATCTACGGAAGGCTATTAAAGAGTTAAAAGGGAAGATACTGATTATGTCTGGTAAAGGTTCTCTGATGTTAGACGCTTCAACCCCTGAGCCCAACAAGCTAACTCTACGCGATTTTAATACAGGATTGGATGGAACGCTAATTTATATGTCTATTCCCTTAACCGATATTAATGAGTGACTTATGTTATATTTAAATATTGCTGATTTTACGAGATATCCTGGGCCACGTTACATACATATTGGACCTAATAGTGGAGAAGAGTTTCGAGAGAGATTTCTTATTAAATCTCTTGAAAAAGATTCTAAAGTTTCAATTAATTTTGATGGGGTCCTTGGTTATGGTTCCTCATTCTTGGAGGAGATATTTGGCGGTGTTGTACGCGCTATGCCATCTCACCCCAAAACCGAACATCCAAATGGAGATGAAATAGTAAAGCATGACTTTTTAACGTTGGATATGATTGATTTTCTGAAAGAGAATTTAGTTTCTCATGAAGATCCGTCAGTTATTGAAGAGGTGACTGAATATATTAACCATGAACTTAAAGGTATGGAGAGCCAAAAATGACTTGGTGGATCGCCTTCATAATTGCTGTCCTAGGGTGGTTTTTTACCGCTAAGCAAAATGCAAAGAGTAATGCACGTACGTTATTAAACCAGGAAATTAAAGATGCAAGGGAGAAACTTCATGGAATAATGGTTTCTTGCAGTGCTAGTGATAAAAATTTTCCTTTTCTTGCTAAGGATGAAATCAATATAAAAATGCAAAACTATATTGTTGCCATTCAAGAGGTTGATAGACTATACAATAGCTATCACTTTCCATTTTTTAAACGTATTAAGATTTTAAATTGGCTTTTTTCTCAGTGGAGTTTTTTTCCCATCATGCTTTTCTGGTAAGCGTTAAAAGTTCATTTAATGAGTGGGTTATGCCCGAGCCATATGCAACTAATAAAAATCAATATTCAGATTTTAACGTTAACAGTCATGCGAAGGAGATTCGTAAGGCTATAACGGATGATGATAAAAATGTTACGGATGATTTACGCCTTCATCGAATTCAATTGGAATATAAGAAATTGTGTTTGCATTACAAACTGGTTAGCTAGTGTAAAATACATGTTTATAAGTGATATGGATTTTTATAGCCACGTCAGTTTTCATGCAGCTCATGAGGGAACAACTCCGTGTACACCGTCCACAGCACGTTCAGGTTCCGGTGGCCAGTTACTTGTGCCACTTCTTCTATTGAATAGCCTTTCTCCAATAGTCGGCTGGCGCCCTCGCGGTGTAAATCGTGATAGCGCAAATCGGTAATGCCTAGCGCATTGCGCCCAAGCTAAATCATTCGCAGCGTGCGGATTAAGTATTGTTTGGTACGCTCTGTGTGACCTCAAACACTCCGCTTATTCAAGAACATATCAATGTTACCACTAATCTTTGCTGACACCTTTTAGCCGATAACGTTGGTTTCTCACTCACAGGGAGGCTTGTTTGCTCACGTTACTGCATGTGGATTCTGCTTAAATGTCTTGGGCACTCTGTGTATAATCCGCGTCCGCCTGTTGCGTGTATCTACAGGTGGTGCTTTTCAGTATTTAAGGCATTCGCGGGTGTTCGTCTATATTTGTTCCTCTGCTCTGAGGCGTACTATTGGCGTACCGCCTGTCGAAAACGACTGTCGTTTAACGTAATTTGCAGAGATTCGAGACCATGACTAACCCCAGCAAAACCGCCGCCAGCCCTGATGTGACGCCTAAAACGGTGATGCAGCGTTTCTCTGTTGCGCCTATGCTCGATTGGACCGATCGCCACTGCCGGTATTTTCATCGCTTACTATCAGAACACACTTTGCTGTTTACTGAGATGGTCACCACAGGCGCGATCATTCATGGTAAGGCCGATTACCTTGCCTACAACGAACAGGAGCATCCGGTGGCGTTGCAGCTGGGGGGATCGGATCCGGCGGACTTGGCAACATGCGCCAAACTGGCGGCTGAGCGTGGTTATGATGAAATTAACCTCAACGTTGGTTGCCCGTCGGATCGGGTGCAAAACGGGCGTTTTGGGGCGTGCTTAATGGCTGAGCCTGAGCTGGTGGCGCAGTGTGTGGCTGCCATGCGCGAAGTGACCGATGTGCCTATTACGGTGAAAACCCGCATTGGTATTGATGAGCAAGACAGCTACGAATTTTTGACTGACTTTGTGGGTACCGTCAGTGAAAAGAGTGGTTGTGATATGTTTACCGTGCATGCACGTAAGGCGTGGCTAAAAGGGCTGAGTCCCAAAGAAAATCGGGAGATCCCGCCGCTGGATTACCCGCGTGTTTATCAGCTTAAAAAAGATTTTCCGCACCTCACACTTGCCATCAATGGCGGGGTGAAAAGCCTTGAGGAAGCGGAACAGCACCTAGCGCATCTTGATGGCGTGATGGTCGGCCGCCAAGCTTATCAGAGCCCGTTTATGTTGGCCGAGGTCGATCAGCGTTTATTTGGCAAGACAACCCCTCGCATTACACGTCGCCAAGCAGTCGAGGCGATGTTCCCATACATTGAACAGCAGCTCACTCAAGGGGCGCAACTCAACCATATTAGCCGCCATATGTTAGGTCTGTTCCAAAATATGCCAGGCGCGCGGCAATGGCGCCGCTATATCAGCGAGAATGCGCACAAGCCGGGTGCGGGTGTTGAGGTACTGACCACCGCAATGAGCCATATCCCTGAGCAATGGCTTGATGCCTGAACCGGTGAAAAGCACCAATTATTGGTGAAAATATAACCGCACCTTCATGGAGACCTGAAGGCAACGCTGTAATCCATTGAATTAATGAGAAAATATAGAGTGACAAATTGGCCTGAAACCTGCAAAGTCTGTCTCGCTATCAAGACAAGGAGATCGCAATGATCGAAATACTCTTTCTGATTGGCTTTGCTGTTGTATTGTTTATGACAGGCGTAAGCATCATGGGCATGGTGCTGGCCATGCTGGCCGGCTTTGCCGTGATGATGTTGGCCGGGATGATAGGTACGCTGCTTAAGCTACTACCATGGCTGTTGGTGATCGCCTTGGTTGTGTGGCTTGTTAAACGCCAGCGTCGCAGCCGCAAAGGTGAGCCTGAAGTGATTATCAACGAAAAGCGCTGGGCACGATTCCGTCGCCGTTAAGCGCACAAAATTTGCGCGTCGACACAGCAAACATACGCCGTTGCGGGTTTTTCTCTTCACCTCGGCACAAAGCTTGCTATTATTCTAAGCAATCGGCGACAAGGCATGGCTTTGCCGCCTCCGCGTGACGACCTTTTTTAATCGACAATGTGGAGAGTTTCATGAAAACCACTTCAATGACGCTTGCTGCCGCAGCGCTCACTGCGTTTTTGGCCATGCCCGCTCAGGCAGATACCTTGGCAGGCGGTAAAGTAGGGGCGGATGCCTGGTTTATGGATGCTGACGTCAATAATGTAGAAGCCGATGATGCGAGCACTGCTGGCTCTTATTATGCGGCGATTGAGCATCCGTTACCATTGATCCCCAATGCGAAAATCCGCCAAACCTCGGTGAGCGTGGATAACCCTGATGTTGATTTTGACCAAATCGACTTTGTTGCCTATTACGAGTTTCTCGATAACGATCTCGTGTCGGTGGATGCGGGCATTAATATGCAGCGTTTCCAATCTGGCAAGTTTCAAGGGCAAAGCTTTGACGAGTGGCAACCGAACATTTATGCCGATGCACGTGTAGGTCTAGTCGGCACGCCTTTATTTGTATTTGCCACCGTGAGCAAAGGCGAGTTTGATGGCACCAGCACCTTGGATGCCGAAGCGGGCTTGCAATATCAGTTAGGTTTAGTGGCCGCTGATTTGAACGTGCGAGGCGGTTATCGCATGATCGACCATGACTTCGACTACTTTGACAATAATGACGGAGAGCTTGATGTGACTGGCTTCTTTGTCGGTGCAGAACTCGACTTTTAATCGGTTGAGCGTCAAGGCAACGCGTAAAAGCCGCGCACATGCGCGGTTTTTTTATACCTGAAGATTCTGCCTATTCGCTTCTGTTGCCCATGTCTCACTGCGACTTTCGYCTAATACCCAGCCATTAAAAACTCTGCCACGCTTTTTGAGCAATAACGGCAAGGAGAGAGCAGTACGTGCTCCGCCATCTACTCAAACACGGAATAAGGAAAGAGTATGATCTACGCAAAACCAGGAACAGATGGGTCAGTGGTTAGCTTTAAGTCGCGTTATCAAAACTTTATTGGAGGTGATTGGGTGCCGCCGGTGAAAGGGCAGTATTTTGCCAATACGTCACCGTGCACTGGCGAAACCCTTGCTGAAGTGCCGCGCTCAAGTAGCGACGATGTGGATCTGGCACTGGATGCGGCGCATCGCGCGAAAGATGCATGGGGGAAAACCTCTGTCACTGATCGGGCCAATATTTTGTTAAAAATAGCGGATCGGATTGAAGCGAACCTCGAAATGCTCGCCGTGGCGGAAACCTGGGAAAACGGTAAAGCGGTACGTGAAACCTTGGCGGCGGATATTCCTCTCTGCGCCGATCATTTCCGTTACTTTGCCGGTTGTATTCGCGCCCAAGAAGGTACTGCGGCGGAGCTGGATGCGGGTACAGTGGCGTATCATATTTACGAGCCTTTAGGTGTTGTGGGGCAGATCATTCCGTGGAACTTCCCCTTACTGATGGCGTCATGGAAGCTTGCGCCGGCCTTGGCGGCGGGCAACTGCGTGGTACTCAAGCCGGCGGAGCAAACCCCGACGACCATCTTGCTATTGATGGAGTTGATTGGCGATCTGCTGCCTGCTGGTGTGGTTAACGTGGTCAATGGTTATGGCGCAGAGGCGGGCCAAGCGCTTGCGACGTCGTCTCGGATTGCCAAACTGGCGTTCACAGGCTCTACGCCAGTGGGTCATCACATTCTACGTTGCGCGGCAGAAAACCTCATTCCTTCAACCGTTGAGCTGGGCGGTAAATCCCCCAACATCTATTTTGAAGATGTGATGCAGCAAGAAGAAGCATATATCAATAAAGCGGTAGAAGGCCTGTTGCTTGGCTTTTTCAACCAAGGCGAAGTGTGCACCTGTCCGTCGCGCGCGCTGATCCAGGAAAGTATCTATGACGACTTTATCGCACGCGTGATTGAGCGCGCAGGCACGATAAAACAGGGTAATCCGCTCGACACCGAGACCCAGGTCGGGGCGCAAGCATCAGACGAACAGTTTGATAAGATCATGAGCTATTTGAAGGTCGGGCAAGAAGAGGGCGCGAAGGTATTAATTGGCGGTAGTCACCAGGATTTGGGCGGCGGCTATTATGTGCAGCCGACCCTACTGGAGGGCCATAATAATATGCGGGTGTTCCAAGAAGAGATCTTTGGGCCGGTGATTGGGGTGACCACCTTTAAAGATGAGGCGGAAGCTTTAGCGATTGCTAACCACACCGAGTACGGGTTGGGTGCAGGGCTTTGGACCCGTGATATGAACCGCGCCTATCGTGTCGGACGTGCGATTGAAGCAGGGCGGGTCTGGACAAACTGCTATCACCTTTATCCTGCACACGCGGCGTTTGGCGGCTACAAAAAGTCAGGGATCGGGCGGGAGACACACAAAATGATGCTGGGTCACTATCAACAAACGAAGAACTTACTCGTTAGCTACGACATTGATCCATTGGGTTTCTTTTAATAGAGACCACCTCAATGCGGAGGCGGTGACAACATCGCCTCTGCTCATCAAGCCTCCTGCATGGCAGCTTTTCTTATCTGAGACTAAACTCAATAAGTGATCCAATTCAGTGGGCAAAGCATCATGACAGCCGAACAGCTACGTGCTTTATACCGTCAGCAGCTTTTGATTGAGGCGGTTGTTGAGCCTTCGTTAGATAGCGAGGGGTGGGTTGTTGAGTGTCGCCACACCGGTGGTGGTTTAATGGCGCTTACCAATGCTGAAGGGATTGAGCAATGCTTTACCGATATTGACCAAGCGACGTTGAATGCGCTTGAGATTGGTTTTCAGCAAGTTCGTATTGCTGACTAACGTTATGTTCCCGCTCAATGACACGCCGCTGCGCACCTACCTTACAAAAAGTTATAAAACATTCACATCTATTCTTTATTGTTATTAATTGGTGAGGGTACGCTAGCATTCACGCAATGTTAGCAAGGAATGTCGTCACCATGTTACTCAAGGATCTCTCCGGGTTAACCAGCCCGCTCAATGATCAGCAGATAGGCCAGTTGCAACAAGCAGTGGCGGAGTTGTCACCGCAGCAACTGGCCTGGATCAGTGGTTATTTTTGGGGGTTAAGCCAAACACCTGCTGGTGAAGCGGCGGCACCCAATGCTATGCCACAAGCCAGTTCTGCTCCCAACCATACCCTAACTATTTTGTATGCGTCACAAACCGGCAATGCTAAAGGCGTGGCGGAGGCGCTGCATCAGGAAGCGGAAGCGGCTGGGATCCCGGCCAAATTGGTTGCAGCAGATAACTACAAAGGCAAGCAACTGGGCAAAGAAACCCATCTTGTGATTGTTGCTTCCACCAATGGTGAAGGCGAGCCGCCCGATAACGCCATTGAGTTACATGAATTTTTGCAATCGAAAAAAGCCCCCAAACTGGATCATCTTCATTATGCCGTCTTGAGCTTGGGAGACTCGAGTTATGAGTACTTCTGCCAGACGGGGAAAGACTTTGATGCCTTTTTGCAAAAGCTTGGCGCCAAGCCGATGGTTGCCCGCCTTGATTGCGATGTGGATTATGAAGCCACGGCCAGTGCTTGGCGAGAGCAAACCTTAGCCGAGGTGAAGCAACAATTTAAGGCCAGTGGTGATGCGCAGGTAGTGCCGCTTCATCAAGCCACCGCGCAAGCAAAATACACCAAACAGTCGCCTTATACCGCTGAGCTACTCACCTGCCAGCGCATTACCGGACGAGGCTCAGATAAAGCGGTTTATCATGTTGAGCTGGATCTGGATGAATCCGGCATTGAATATCAGCCAGGCGATGCTTTGGGGGTGTGGTATCAAAATGATCCCGAACTGGTGGACAGCATCGTCGCCAAGGTGGGTCTGCGTGGCGATGAAACCGTCGATATCGACGGTGACAGCCTCTCGTTGCGAGACGCGCTAATTGCCCACTATGAGATCACCGCCTCTAACCCACAGCAGGTCAGTGCGCTGGCAGCGTTATCTGAGAGCGATACACTCACCGCATTGACGGAAGACAAAGCCGCATTGCGCGAGTTTGCTAATCGCACTCAGCTGATTGATGTGCTGGCACTGGCGGACGTCAACCTGAATGTCGAGCAGTTTCAATCGATATTGCGTCGGCTCACGCCGCGTTTGTACTCGATCGCCTCTAGCCAAGCGGAAGTGGAGGACGAAGTGCACCTTACCGTCGGGCTGGTGGATTATCAGCATGAGAGCGGAGAATCACGCCAAGGCGGCGCTTCGAGCTTTCTCGCCCACCGCGCTGAAGTGGCCGAGACGGTCAAGGTGTTTGTTGAGCACAACGATAACTTCAAGCTGCCAACCAGTGATGACACCCCCATTATTATGATTGGCCCCGGTACTGGCATTGCGCCATTTCGTGCTTTCTTGCAAGAGCGAGAGCAACGAGAGGCAAAGGGTGATAACTGGCTGTTCTTTGGCGATCGCACCTTTACCGACGACTTTCTTTATCAGGTTGAATGGCAGCAATACCTTAAATCTGGCCTGCTGACGCGGATGGATGTGGCCTTTAGCCGCGATCAGGCTGAGAAAGTCTATGTCCAGCACCGGTTACTCGCGCGTGCTGAGGCGGTATGGCAATGGCTATCGAACGGCGCTTACATCTATGTGTGTGGTGATGCCAATCAAATGGCGAAAGATGTTCATGAAGCCTTAATCGAGATAGCCCAAACACAGGGCCAGCAAAGCCGTGAGCAAGCGGAAGCCTTTATTAATGAATTGCGCAAAGATAAGCGCTATCAAAGGGATGTGTACTAATGAGTGAGCAGAAATTTGCGGGCGATACACTGGGCCCACTAGCTGATAACGAGCGTTTGAAAGAGCAAAGTGATTACTTGCGTGGCACCATTGATCAAGACTTGGATGATCCGATCACTGGCGGATTCACGGATGATAATTTCCAGCTGATCCGCTTCCATGGTATGTATCAGCAAGATGATCGCGATATCCGTGCCGAGCGACAAAAACAAAAACTGGAGCCTTTGCACAATGTGATGTTGCGTGCGCGGATGCCGGGCGGGATCATTACGCCCCAGCAATGGCTGGCGATTGATAAGTTTGCCCGTGAAAGCTCGCTCTATGGCAGTATTCGCCTGACCACTCGACAAACCTTTCAATTTCATGGTGTCCTTAAGCCTAACATCAAGCTCATGCACCAGACCTTGAATGAATATGGCATTGACTCGATTGCCACCGCTGGGGATGTGAACCGCAACGTATTATGTACGTCCAACCCGGTGGAGTCAGAGCTCCATCAGCAAGCTTATGATTGGGCAAAGCGGATAAGCGAGCACTTGCTGCCTAAAACCCGCGCTTACGCAGAGATTTGGCTCGACGGTGAAAAAGTCGAAGGCAGCCAAGACAAAGAGCCGATTTTGGGTGAGCGTTATCTGCCACGTAAGTTCAAAACCACGGTGGTGATCCCGCCACAAAACGACGTGGATGTGCACGCCAACGATCTCAACTTTGTTGCCATTGCCGAGAAGGGCCAACTGGTTGGGTTTAATGTTCTGGTAGGTGGCGGGCTTGCCATGACCCATGGTGATACCAACACCTACCCGCGTCGCGCGGATGACTTTGGCTTTATTCCGCTTGAGCATACACTGAAGATCGCGGAAGCCGTGGTCACCACCCAACGTGATTGGGGAAACCGCTCAAACCGTAAAAATGCGAAAACCAAGTACACACTTGATCGCGTTGGTGCGGATGTGTTCAAAGCGGAGGTGGAAAAGCGCGCCGGTGTGAGTTTTGCGCCAAGCCGCCCGTATACCTTTACCGGACGCGGCGATCGCTTAGGCTGGACCAAAGGCATTGACGGTAAATACCACCTCGCCCTGTTTATCGAAAATGGTCGTTTGCGTGATACGCCAGAAAAACCACTCAAAACCGGCATGGCGGAGATAGCTAAAGTTCATCAGGGCGATTTCCGCATGACCGCGAATCAAAACCTGATCATCGCGGGGATCCCGGAAGCGCAAAAAGACGAGATTGAGGCGTTAGCGCGCCGTTACCGTTTAATTAATGACGAACACAGTGTGCAGCGCACCAACTCGATGGCGTGTGTCTCCTTCCCAACGTGTCCACTGGCGATGGCTGAAGCCGAACGCTTCTTGCCGGACTTTGTCACGGAAGTGGAGAAAATTCAGCAAAAACATCAGGTGCAAGATGATCCGATTGTACTGCGTGTAACCGGTTGCCCGAACGGCTGTGGCCGAGCCATGTTGGCAGAAGTGGGTTTGGTGGGTAAAGCGCCGGGTCGTTACAACTTGCATTTAGGTGGGAATTGGGAAGGTACCCGCATCCCCAAAATGTACAAAGAGAACATCACCGATCGTCAGATCCTTGAAGAATTGGATCAGTTGATTGGTCGCTGGGCGACAGAGCGCGAAGCGGGTGAGCACTTTGGTGATTTCTTGATCCGCCGCGAGGTGATTGCTCCCGTGCATGTATCTAAGAGGGATTTTTATGCCTGAAACCGTTCAAACTAACGCGACGTTGGCCTTAGCTGACATTGCCGCGATGAATAAAAGCCAGCAAGCCTTGGCATTGGCGGAGGTGAATGCCACCTTGGAGGCACTCTCGGCATCTGAGCGTGTCGCCTGGGCGTTAGAGCACCTTGAAGGGCAGTTTGTCCTCTCGTCGAGCTTTGGGGTGCAAGCGGCATTGATGCTGCACTTGGTCAGCCAGGTGAAGTCGGATATTCCAGTGATTTTAACCGACACGGGTTACTTGTTTGCAGAGACCTATCGGTTTATCGATACCTTAACCACAAGGTTGGATTTGGACTTACGGGTGTATCGCGCCGCACTTAGCCCCGCTTGGCAGGAAGCGCGTTATGGCCAACTGTGGGAGCAAGGGGTGGAGGGGATCACCCAATACAATCACATCAACAAAGTCGAGCCGATGAAGCGCGCGTTGCGAGAGCTAAACGCCGGCACCTGGTTGTCGGGATTGCGCCGGGGTCAATCAGACTCTCGCGCCAATCTGCCGATACTCAGTGTCCAGCATGGAGTATTTAAGTTCTTGCCCGTGATTGATTGGTCGAACCAAGCGGTGGACGACTACTTGCGCGAGCATGATTTGCCGTATCATCCCTTGCGAGACCAAGGCTATGTGTCGGTAGGGGATGTGCATACCACCCAGCGCTTGGAGCCAGGTATGCGAGATGAACAAACACGCTTTTTTGGCTTAAAACGCGAATGTGGATTGCACGAAGATGACTTGAATGATGGCGCTGGCATATAGCGTGTTGAGTCTTGTCTGCGACAACGCTTCTCTCAAACGTCACCCTAGGGTGGCGTTTTTTTGTTCAAACACGCGGAACTTGTCTATCTTTTTTTATTGAGTGACTCGTCAGCCGTGAAGTGTTCTGTGATATAAACAGCGCGCATTGCCAGGAGGCATAAATAAAAGCGGTCAGCTTTTATTTAACACGTCACGGATGCTCCATTTATGTGACCAACAGTGAAGCTTATGAACAAAAAATTCTCTTTAGTGGCGCTTGCCGTCGCCGGTGTCGTTGCCCTTGGGGCACCCGCCGTCATGGATTACTCCTCGCCTACGCCGTCGACGCCTGATACCGGCAATCGTTATATGGGGCATGGCAACGGCTGGCTAGAAGTGAGCACCTCCACCTTTGGCGACAATATTCAACGTGTGCAGCAGAAAGTCAGCGAAGGCACCAAGATTTGTGTGGTCATGAAAGCCGATGCCTATGGCAATGGTATTGCTGGTCTTTTACCTACTGTGATTGCCAGTGGCATTGATTGTGTTGGCATTGCTAGCAATGAAGAAGCGCGGACCTTGCGTGAAGGCGGTTTTACCGGCGAGATCATGCGTGTGCGCACCGCGACCTTACAGGAAATGGAGAGCGCATTAGCATTGAATATGCAAGAGCTGATTGGGTCGGCAGAGCAAGCCGAACAAATGCGTCAGCTTGCCGAGAAACATGATATTACCATTCCAGTCCATATGGCGTTTAATGCCGGTGGAATGGGCCGCAATGGCATCGAGATGAACGAGGAGTCGGGTAAGCAAGTCGCGTTGGATATTGCCACTGACCCGCGTTTTAACGTGGTCGGTATCATGACGCACTTTCCTAACTACGAAGCCGATTATGTGCGCAGCAAGTTAGGACAATTTAAAACCAACAGTGAGTGGTTGATTGAACAGGCAGACTTGAAGCGTGAAGATGTCTTGCTGCATGCCGCGAACTCGTTTGTCACTTTAAACGTGCCAGAGGGTCATTTTGATATGGTTCGCCCTGGTGGGGCGCTGTATGGCGATCAGCCAACCAACCGGGAGTTTCCGCCCATCATGAGCTTTAAGACCAAGGTGGCCTCTGTGCATCATTTACCCGCGGGCAGCACGGTTGGTTATGACAGCACTTATACCTTGGAGCGCGATTCTATTCTGGCCAATTTACCGGTCGGCTATTCGGATGGTTTCCCCCGTAAAATGGGTAATGATGCCGATGTGCTCATTCAGGGGCATCGCGTGCCTGTTGTCGGCGTTGCGTCAATGAACACTATTATGGTTGATATTACTGATATTGCGGATCAAGTGGCCCCCAACGATGAGGTGGTGCTATTCGGTCAGCAAGGGGATAAAACCATTGGTGCAGTGGAGTATGAGACCAATGCGGATGTGATTTTCCCAGAAATCTATAGCTGGTGGGGCGCGGTGAACCCACGTGAATACGTGCAATAACGCCGGATTAAAAGACAAAAAGCGATGCCGAGGCATCGCTTTTTTCATTCCTGACTTGGCGCTTGTATTCAGTCAGCGATTACAGGATGTCGAGTAGCTCAACTTCAAAGACAAGGGCGGCAAACGGAGGAATGGCTGCGCCCGCACCACGCTCGCCATAGGCGAGATCTTGTGGCACATACAACTTCCACTTAGAGCCAACTGGCATCATTTGCAGGGCTTCAATCCAACCTTTAATCACGCCAGTCACCGGGAATTCAACCGGCTCACCACGTGTGACTGAGCTATCAAATACACTGCCGTCAATCAATTGACCATGGTAGTGAACACGCACCTGCTTATCGCTGGTTGGAATTTCACCGTCACCTTGTACCAGTACTTCGTACTGCAAACCTGAATCTGTCACGGTGACGCCTTCGCGCTTGGCATTGTCTGCCAAGAAGGCATCGCCTTCTGCTGCTTGTGCTTTTGCAGCCTCTTGACGAACTTCTTCCGCTTTTGTGTGAAGCTCACGCAATGCGTTATTGATGTCGTCAATTTCAATCTCTGGCATTTGGCCAGCCAGCGCGGTGCTGATGCCTTTTGCAATGGCATCAACATGTAAGCCTTCTAGGCCGCTACCGGCAAGCTGTTGGCCCATTTGTAGGCCGATGCCATAGCTCGCCTTCTGCTCGACAGTTTCCAGTTGTACGTCAGACATAACGTCTCTCTTTTTTGCGTCAATAAAGTGTGAAAGGATAACAGGTGATGGTTTCGTGGGTAAACTTTTGTGCCAATAAGGCGTCCAAGATGAGGACAAAACAACAAAACATGCGCGGAGTGGCAATGAAGTTAACAGCAATGCGTTCATACTGGAACAAACTGCGTGCTGGATGGCGAGAGAAACTCACAGCGGGATGGGAAAACCGTCCTAGCGTAAAAAGCCTACATGGTTTGACGGGGCTAAAGCAGGGTTGGCAACGCCTACCGGCTTTACACCGACGCCTATTGATGGTGCTTATCCCGACTGTATTGGTGTTGGCTGTGCTTCCTAGTCCCTCGCCCAAAGCCCCCTCGCCCCAAACTCGTCAACCCGTCGCCCTGAATACAGGGGCGAATGTATCGTCAGCGTCGCAAAGTGATTCGTCAGTCGCGGCGTCAACTGCTGAGCCTGCGACTCAAAAAGCTGAAAAAAAAGAAAATAGCCCTTGGGTGAGCCATCAAATTGAGCCCGGTGACACGCTGGCCAAAGTCTTTCGTCGCTACGATCTAGCGTTAACCGATCTGTATGCGATTGCCAATATTGAAGGTGAGGGAAAGCCGATTAGTCGCATCCAGCCAGGACAGTGGATCCGCTTTAAACGTACACAGAGTGGTGCGTTAGATATTCTGCAAATCGAAACCGAGAAAGGGCAATCGGTACTCTATTTCCGTTTGTCTGATGGCGGTTTTGCTCGCCAACGCTAGTCTTTTGACGCCACGAGCCCAACCGAAAGCACTGGTAACAGGGTGCTTTCGGTAGTCAACCTCTCTTTATCTCAGCCTTGTTCTGTCTTTTTTCTACTTGATGTGTGATTAAAGTCGCTGCCGGATGATTTTTGATCTACTTTTTATAAATCGGTCAATAGAGCCGAATACGCTACACCATTGGGGCGGAAAAGGGATAAGTTGCTGTTCAGGGCAAGAATGCTTACACAATCAGCCATCATTGTATGACAGACTTTTTGCAAAAATAATGAGTCTTTCATCACACTTTGGTTATTTTTTGTGCTAGTATTCGTGCCGCTGTGTAGGACAGACACGCAAGCCCGCCTCAACATGGATGTCTAGGCATTAACACGCTAATCACTAATTTGTTGAGGACTCGCTTTTCCATGTTGAAAAATCTATCTATTGGTAAAAAGTTTACGGCGGCTTTTTCCCTGATTGGTATCGCTGTGGTGATCTTTGGGTTTTATATCTATACCCAAGTCAGCGGCATGCGCGATAATATGCTGAACTTTACGGACGATACCCTCCCCGCAGTGCTTGAGATCGAGCGACTCAATGAAGAGATAATACGTATTCGTCAAGATCAGTATGCGGTTCTCACCTTTAGTGATCCGGCAGAACGACGTGAAATCTTGGGTGAAATCGATGTCATGAAGCGCGATTATAGCCGCGCGCTTGATGCCTATGAAGAAAGCCTTTGGTACGACAACGAGCGTGCTATTTTTACTCGTATTCAAAATCACTGGGACCAATACAATCAAGAGCTCAGTGCCTTTCCGGACAGGGTCGAAGCGGGACAACTGACCGCGGCGCAAAAAATCCTGTCGAACTCGTTCGGCACCTTTGGCCAGTTGGATAAATCGCTTAAAGAAATGTCTGAGCTTACCCAAGGGTTTATTACCTCAAACCGCACCTCCATGCTGAATCAAGTGTCTACGGTGAGCATGACCATTATCGGGGTATTGTTTGCGGTGATTGCCTTTATGATTGTGGTCGCGATTATCTTCACCCGCGCGATTATCAATCCGCTACGCTTGGTGATGGAGCAGTCGTCTGCGATTGCCAAGGGCGACCTGACTTACCAGTTGGATCGTAGCCAGATTGGTAATGATGAAATGGGTAAATTGGCCGACTCCAGTATCGCCATGCAAGATAGCTTGCGTAGCTTGATTGAAGAAGTGATTGCCGCGGTCACTCAATTGAGCAGTGCGGTAGAAGAAGTGAGTGCGGTTTCTAGCCAAACCTCGACGGGGATGCAAAATCAGCAACACGAAGTGTCGCAAGTGGCGACCGCGATGGCGCAAATGAAAGCCACCGTGGCGGATGTGGCGCAGAACACCGAGAGCTCATCCACCGCGGCCAATGAAGCGAGTGAACAGTCGCGCATGGGCGCACAAGACATTGACGGTATGGTGGCCTCGATTCGTAAAGTTGCCGAGGACATGCGTCAAACCGGCGATACTGTGAATGAATTGGATCAGCAGTCGAAACAAATCAACATGGTGGTGGATGTGATTCGTGATATCGCTGAGCAAACCAACTTGTTGGCCTTGAACGCAGCGATTGAAGCGGCACGTGCCGGAGAGTCGGGCCGTGGCTTTGCGGTGGTTGCCGATGAAGTGCGTACCCTCGCGGGCCGGACGCAAGATTCGACCGGTGAAATCACCACTATCATTGAGAAACTGCAGCAGTTTGCAACCCAAGCGCGCAACGCCACCACCCAAAGCTGTGAAAGCATTGAGCAATGTGTGGAGCAGGGCGATCAGGCGCAGCAATTGGTACGTGGCATCGAAACCTCGGTTGAGAACATTGCTGATATGGGCATGCAGATCGCCAGTGCCTGTGGTGAGCAAGACTCAGTGGCGGATGAGCTCAGTCGCAATATCGAGCGCATCAATGATTCAGCACAAGAAGTGGCGGGTGGCGCCGATCAAACTGCGCAAGCCTGTAGCGAATTGAGCCAATTGGCGCAATCACTGCAAAGCACTATGCAGCGTTTCCGCCTGACAAAATAATCGCGAAACGATCGCGCACGCTTCATGACAATGAATCCCGCTCCTTGAGCGGGATTTTTTTTTGCTTAAACGGCAGACGTCTCACTGACTGATAAGCGCATATCGATATGTGGGATACCGTCTTCTAAGTAAACGTCGGAAAAGGTCACAAAACCATGCTTTTGGTAAAAGCGCTGTAGGTGTGCTTGAGCGCCTATTTCGATGTTTTGCGCGGGCCATTGCTGTTGGCATACTTGAATGGCTTGGCGGATCAGCTGATGACCCCATTGCCCATTGCGATGAGTGGGTGCAATGATCACGCGGCCAATACTGCTCCCTAGGTAACTTGCCCCGGGGGCGAGAATACGGGCATAGGCGGCGAGCTCTCCGTTCAGCCAGCCCATTAAATGCACAGTATCTGGCGCCGTATCGTGCGTGTCCAGCTCTGGATAGGCGCAGGCTTGCTCAACCACAAACACATCGACACGCAATTTCATCAGTGTGAATAAAGTGCGCGTATCCAGCGCGTCAAAGGTTGCCTGTTGCCATTCCATGTCATTTCCTCTTGATTGAACATAAAAAATACCGCAGACAGGCTGCGGTATTCAAAGGCTATTTATCTTTCTGTGTTAATTATTGGCGAGGTTGGCCTAAATCAACATGATAAACGGCAAAGCCGACCTCATCTTTTCCTTCTCGCGTCATCGACCAGCGGCCTTTTTGCTCAATAAACTGCGCTGCTTGCTCACTCGGGGAGGTTTCAAAGCTCACCACGGCATCTCCCTTAATCGGGGCAATCGACCAGTTATTGTCAGCGCTAACGGTCACCTCACCTTCCTCTTCACTCACGCGACTGATGTAGTTGGCGACCACGGTGCGGTTTTCATCCGGCGCGGCAAAGGCAATATGATCGCTGCCGGTGCCCGGGAACTTCGCCCCATACGCACGGTAGTTATTGGTCGCCACCAAGAAGGTTTGCTCGGGATCAACCGGCTTGCCTTGATAGGTGAGGTTGACGATCCGTGATGCCTCTGGGTTCACTTCATTACAATCGCCGTCGTAACGCGCGGGCTGGGTGACATCAATTTGGTATTCCACCCCATCAATCACGTCAAAGTTATAGGTGCGGAAACCGTCCCAGTTGATCAGCGATTGCGGCTGCGCTGCGTTTGGATCGATTTGATTAAACTGGCCGGCGCTGCACTCCAGCCATTGGGTGAGTTCGGCGCCAGAGACTTTCAGCGCCACCAAGGTATTCGGATATAGGTAAAGATCGGCGGCGTTGCGGAAGGTCAGTTGACCGGCTTCCACTTCCGTAAAGTTGCTCGGATCGTTTTTGCGTCCACCGGCCTTAAAGGGCGCAGCGGCAGAGACAACCGGAAGATCGGCCAAATCTGGGTCGCCTTGGATCATGCGCTCGACATAATCTTGTTGAGCGAGATTGACGATTTGTACGGTTGGGTCATCTTGTAGCAATGCCAAATAAGAGTACATCACATCATTGGCTTTGCCGATTGGTTGATTCACAAAATCTTGTGTGGCTTTATGATCGGCTTCTACCGCATCAAGCATCGCCTTATCGGCTTCAACCAATGCCTTGTTGTTGGCGCGGTCAAAAATGGGTCTCGCATGCGCGTTGCTATCAGTGACTTGCCATTGACCGTCCACTTGTTCGAGGGCGAGATCAATCACCCCCACGTGGCTGCCCCAGCGGCCAGCCATCACACTGGCCACGCCATTGATGGTGCCTTTTTCGATATCCGCGCCGGGAATATTGGCAAAGTCCTCGCCAGGGAATACCGCGTGCGAGTGACCAAAGGCAATGGCATCAATGCCGTCGACATCGGTGAGGTAATACACGGAATCTTCAGCCATCGCTTTATACGGCGCTTGGGAGATACCAGAGTGTGGGATTGCCACCACCACGTCAGCACCCTTGGCTTTCATCTCTGGGACGAGCTTTTCAGCGGTTTGTTTAATGTCTTTGGCGATCACTTTGCCTTCAAGGTTGGCTTTATCCCAAGTCATGATCTGCGGCGGCACAAAGCCGATGTAGCCGACTTTGATGGTATGGCTGTCACCGTCTTCATCTTTGAGTTGGTATTCTTTAATCAAATACGGGTCAAAGTAATGCTCGCCAGTCTCTGCATCGAACACGTTGGCGTTGATATACGGGAAGTTGGCGTCGTTAATCGACTCTTTTAAGAATGCTAAGCCGTAGTTGAATTCATGGTTACCGATGTTACCCACTTCATAATTGAGCAAGTTCATCGCTTTATATACCGGATGTACTTCTCCGGGTTTAATGCCTTTGCTGGCCATGTAGTCGCCCATCGGGCTGCCTTGAATCAGGTCACCATTATCCACCAATAGTGCGTTTTTTGCTTCATCACGCGCTTGTTTCACCACGGTGGCGGCGCGAACCAAGCCGATTTTTTGTGACGGTTTGTTTTTGTAGTAGTCATAATCCATCACGTTGGTGTGAATGTCGGTGGTTTCAATCACACGTAGGTTAATGGTGTCGGCAAAGGCACTGCCAGAGGCGGCAAATAAGCCGGCTACCACAGCAGTGGCGACAGCAGATGGCATCAAACGCATAACAAAGTCTCCAGTGAAAAATGTGCGTTAGTTATCAGGCAGATGAATTATGCCGTTTCTCATACCTAGAAAGCTGTGCGATTGATCGGCTTATTATCTTCGGCTGTCGCTCAACACCGATATCTTGCACGCTTTGCGATCTCAGTCATCGTTAATCCTTTCAGGCAAAGGCACTCCAGATCTTTTAATCACAAAAAAGAATAAAAAATGAATTTATAGAATTTCAGGTAATAGATGTGGGGCGATATAGTGGCGGTATTGTCATCAAGGGAATGCGCGATCATGGATTATCTCCCCCTCTTTGCTCAGCTCAAAAACCGTCCTTGCCTCGTGGTAGGGGGCGGTGAAATCGCATGGCGCAAAACGCGCATGTTGCTTAAGGTGGGCGCGGCCGTCACTGTGGTTGCCCCTGACGTCGACCGTGAAATTGCGGAGGCGCAAGCGCAAGGAAAGCTGACGGTATTGCGTGAGGCGTTTCGTCCCGAGCATCTGGACGGAAAGATGCTGGCGATTGCGGCGACTGACAATGCCCTCGTCAATGAGCTGGTCTCCACTGCCGCTGATAGCCGTAATATCTTAGTCAATGTCGTTGATGATACCCCTAAATGCAGCTTTATTGTCCCTTCTTTGGTTGATCGCTCTCCCATCATTATTGCCATCTCATCGGGCGGCAAAGCGCCGGTATTGGCGCGGATGTTACGTGAAAAAATTGAAACTCTAGTGCCGCAACATATTGGCAAAATGGCGGCAATGGCGGGTGCGTTTCGCGACAAACTGAAAACGCGCATTCCGACCTTAACGGGCCGGCGCAAATTCTGGGAGGCCGCTTTTAGTGGGCGGTTTGCCGATTTAGTCGCGGCAGGCAAACACCAGCAAGCCGAGCAAGCGCTGGAGCAGCTTAGTGGACAAATCACCACCCAAGGCGAAGTGGCGTTGATTGGTGCCGGGCCGGGGGATCCTGGGCTATTGACCTTGCGCGCGTTGCAATTGATGCAGCAAGCCGATGTGGTGCTTTACGACTACTTGGTGGCTGAACCGATTATGGAGCTGTGCCGCCGAGATGCAGAGCTGATCTGTGTGGGCAAACGGGCGAGCTACCACAGTGTGAGCCAAGACGACATCAATCGTCTGTTGGTCGAGCATGCTCAAGCCGGAAAACGGGTGGTGCGCTTAAAAGGGGGCGATCCTTTCATGTTTGGCCGTGGTGGTGAGGAATTACAAACCCTTGCCAACGCCGGTGTCTCGTTTCAAGTGGTGCCGGGGATCACTGCGGCGGCGGGGGCGACGGCCTATGCCGGTATTCCGCTCACCCATCGTGATCATGCCCAGACCGCACTGTTTATTACCGGTCATTTGAAAAAAGAACAAGACACCTTGGAGTGGGCGACGTTAGCGCGCCCGCGTCAGACCTTGGTGATTTATATGGGATTGATGAAGTCGGCCCATATTCAAAGCCAACTGATGGCTCACGGCCGATCGCCGGACACTCCTGTGGCGGTGATTGAAAACGGCACGCGTCCGGAGCAGAAAGTCTTTACCGGTCAACTCAACAACTTACCGTCGCTGGCGGAACAAGCTGCGTCGCCCGCGCTTATTGTGGTGGGCGAAGTGGCGGCACTCGCCGGTCAGCTGACATGGTTTGGCGAGGGGCGCGCGGTAAGCGATGCCGACCCCACGCAAGCCCCCACCGCTGTGGTTAACTTCGCTTAAAGGATAGTTAGGATGGATGCAAAAACACTCACTCACCTCCAGCAGTTAGAAGCCGAGAGCATTCATATACTGCGGGAAGTCGCGGCGGAGTTTGATAACCCCGTGATGCTGTATTCGATTGGCAAAGACTCGTCAGTGATGCTGCATTTGGCGCGCAAAGCTTTTTACCCCGGAAAGATCCCGTTTCCGCTGCTGCATGTCGATACCGACTGGAAGTTTCGCGACATGATTGCCTTTCGCGATCGTACTGCCAAGGAGTTCGGGCTGGATCTGATTGTGCACAAAAACCCAGAAGGGATGGCTCAGGGGATCAATCCTTTTGATCACGGCTCCGACAAGCACACCGATATCATGAAAACCCAAGCGCTGAAGCAGGCGCTGGATCAGCATAAGTTTGATGCGGCATTTGGCGGCGCGCGTCGGGACGAAGAAAAATCCCGCGCCAAAGAGCGTGTCTATTCGTTCCGTGATAAGAACCATCGCTGGGATCCGAAGAACCAACGGCCAGAGCTGTGGCGCAACTATAACGGTCAAGTGAATCCGGGCGAGAGTATTCGCGTGTTTCCGCTCTCTAACTGGACTGAGCTCGATATCTGGCAATACATCTATCTGGAAAATATCGACATTGTTCCGCTTTATTTAGCGGCCGAGCGCCCCGTGGTAGAGCGCGATGGCACCTTGTACATGGTGGATGATGCGCGGATGCCGATTGGACCCGACGAAACCGTGACCCATAAATCGGTGCGTTTTCGCACCCTGGGCTGCTACCCATTGACCGGGGCAGTCGAGTCACACGCCAATACCTTGCCAGAGATCATCGAAGAGATGTTGGTCGCCACCTCGAGTGAGCGTCAAGGGCGGGCGATCGACCACGATCAGTCCGGGTCCATGGAGCGCAAGAAGCGTCAGGGTTATTTCTAAGGAGCAGTCATGAATCCAGCAATTCAACAACAGGTGGCCGATCTGGGTATTGAAGGTTACTTGCAACAGCACCAACACAAAAGTTTATTGCGCTTTCTGACCTGTGGCTCGGTCGATGACGGTAAATCGACCTTGATTGGCCGTTTGCTGCACGACTCGCAGCAGATCTATGAAGATCAGCTGGCTGCGGTCCATGCAGATAGCCAGCGTGTCGGCACAACGGGCGAGAAACCCGATCTGGCGCTACTGGTAGACGGCCTGCAAGCCGAGCGTGAGCAGGGGATCACCATTGATGTGGCGTACCGGTATTTCTCCACCTCCAAACGTAAGTTTATCATTGCCGATACCCCCGGCCATGAGCAGTACACCCGTAATATGGCTACCGGCGCGTCGACCTGTGATGTGGCGGTGATCTTAATCGACGCGCGTCACGGCATCTTAGATCAGACCCGCCGCCATTCATACATCGCTAACTTACTGGGTATTCAGCATTTTGTGGTAGCGGTGAACAAGATGGATTTGGTGGAATATAGCCAAGCCCGATTTAATGAAATCCAAGAGCAATATTTGGCGTTTGCCGATCAGCTCAACCCCGGCTTGTCGGTGTCTATGGTGCCCTTGTCGGCACTGGAAGGCGACAATGTGGTCAATGCCAGTGACGCGATGGCGTGGTATCAAGGCGAGCCGCTGCTCAGCCAGCTAGAAGCCATCGACATTGAAAAATCGCGCGGGACGGGCGCATTCCGTTTTCCGGTGCAGTATGTCAATCGACCAGATCTGAACTTTCGCGGTTACGCCGGCACCCTTGCCAGTGGCGAGTTGCATGTGGGCGATGAGGTTAAGGTACTCTCCTCTGGGCTTGCCGCGAAGGTCGCGCGCATCGTCACCTTTGACGGTGATCGTGAATTTGCCTTTAGCGGTCAAGCGGTCACCCTCACTTTGGATAGAGAAATTGATATCTCGCGTGGCGATCTCTTGGTGCGAGCGGATGATGACGTCGCGGTGGGGCAACGATTTGACGCCGACGTGGTGTGGATGACGCAAATCCCACTGGCTCCGGGGCGTGAATACGAGATTAAGTTGGCCAGCAAGAAAACCTCGGCGCAGGTTGAGTCGCTGTCCTATGGGGTCGATGTTAATACGCTTAACACCCATGACGCAGACACCTTGCCGCTCAATGGCATTGGTCGTTGCACCTTGACCCTGAGCGAAGCGGTGCCGCTGGATACCTATCACGATAGCCCGAATACCGGTGGCTTTATCCTGATTGATCGTCTCACCAATGTGACGGTCGGCGCGGGCATGATCCGTCATGTGGCGGAGACGCAGCCGCAAACCACCTCGTCGTTCTCAGCGTTTGAGCTTGAGTTAAACCAGCTGATCCGCAAGCACTTTCCGCATTGGCAAGCGCGGGATCTGCGTCAACTGGGATAAACGATGAGTTGGCAGGAAACCACGGTACTCACCTTGCTGGTGGCGATTGTCGCCGGCTTGGTGCTCACTCGATTAAAGCCTGCGCTCTTGTTTGCGGGGGCCGCGTTTGTGGCGTTCCAAACTGGGCTGACCTCGGTTGAAGCGCTGACGGCGAACTTTACCGCGCCATCACTGCTGACCTTGGTATTGCTGATTTTGGTTTCTTGTGCGCTAGAGAAAACCCATCTGACCAGCTGGGTCGCGCGACAGGCGTCGCACGGCGCACTCCCCACTGTGATTGCTAAATTAGGCATCTCAAGTGCGCTGCTGTCGGCGCTGGTCAATAACACTGCGGTGGTGGTGTCCATGATTGGCGCGATCAAGCGCAACCGACGTCACTCACCCTCGCAGCTTTTGATCCCATTGTCATACAGCGCCATTCTCGGCGGCACCCTGACGCTGATTGGCACGTCCACCAACCTCATTGTGAACAGCTTTGTTGAGCGGGCGGGATTACCCAGTTTGGGATTTTTCACCCCAACGGTCATTGGTGCCGCCGCACTGGTGGCAGGATTGTTGGTGTTAATTCCGTTCAGCTACCGGTTGCCACGCCAGGATGGTGAACAAGAAGAGAGCTTGCCGTATGTGCTCGAAGCGCGGCTAGCCGCCGACTCGCCCTTATGTGGGCAAAGCGTGGCAGACAATGGCTTGCGAGCACTACGGCGTTTGTACTTGGCCGAAATTCATCGTCAAGACGGCGTCATTGCACCCGTGTGTCCGGAGACGCCGTTATTGGCTGGTGACAAGTTGCAGTTTGCCGGCGATGTGGAAAGTGTTGCGACCTTACAAGAGATCCCTGGCTTGACCTTGTTCGGCCAGCATCACATTGATGGGCAAAATTTGATTGAGGTGGTGGTGAGCCACAGCGCCAGCATTTGTGGCAAAACCCTCAAAGCCGCCCGGTTTCGCGAGACCTTTGATGCTGTGGTGGTCGCCATTCGTCGCGGCCATGAAAAACTTGACGGTGGGCTGGGTAATATTCCTTTGCATGCCGGCGATACGCTGGTGTTGGTGCCGGGCAAAACCTTTCGCCAAGACAGCCAAGCGCTGCGGCGTGAATTCGTGCTCTTTAATGGTTTGGAAGCCAGTACCCGTCTTTCCGAGCGGAAAAGCGTTGCGGTACTGGCAGGATTTGTCGCGGTGATTGGCGCGGCCTTGCTCACCCCGATGCCACTGCTCAATGGCTTAGCCGCGTATTTGGTGGTGTTGCTGGTCACCGGCATTATCTCTTTGCACGATTTACAACGTCGCTTTCCCGTTGAGGTGGTGGTGATTGTCGGTGCGGCGCTGACATTGGCACAACTGATGTTGGCGTCAGGGCTGTCGGCACGCTTTAGTGATTGGTTTATGGCGACCTTTAGCGCAGGGGGCGCGATAGGGGCGCTGGTGGCTGTGTACTTGCTGACCTTGTTACTGACCGAGCTTATCACCAACAATGCCGCGGCGGCGCTGGCTTTCCCGCTGGGCTATAGCTTGGCGCTAGGGTATGGGGTGGATCCTATGCCTTTTGTGATGGCAGTGCTGTTTGGCGCCAGTGCCAGTTTTATTTCCCCTTACGGGTATCAAACCAATTTATTGGTATACAGCGTGGGCAATTACCAGCTACGTGATTATTTGCGTCTGGGGCTGCCATTATCTGTGGTGTATTCCGCAGTAGTGCTCACCTTGTTACCGATTGTTTTTCCTTTAACGGTGGTCGCCCCTTAATCATGGCGTGGCCAACGAAATAGCGGAGATTTTTATGACTGACACTGTATCTGCGTCAACCGATCCCAATGTGATCTGGCACCAGCATCATGTTGACCAAGCCCAGCGCAGTGAACAAAAACAGCAACAACCCGTGGTGCTTTGGTTTACCGGCTTGTCTGGCTCGGGCAAATCGACCATCGCCGGCGCGCTGGAGGCGGCCTTGGTGGCCGAAGGGCACCATACCTATTTGCTGGATGGCGATAATATTCGCCATGGCTTATGTCGCGACCTGGGTTTTTCCGATCAGGACAGAGCCGAGAACATTCGCCGAATTGGCGAGGTGGCTAAGTTGATGACTGATGCTGGCCTGATTGTCTTGAGTGCCTTTATTTCACCGTTCCGCGCGGAGCGAGAGCGGGTGCGCGAGCGTTTGTCTGAGGGGCAGTTTATCGAAGTCTTTGTCGATACGCCGCTGGCGGTGTGTGAGCGGCGCGACCCCAAAGGGCTGTACAAAAAAGCGCGTGCCGGCGAGATCCCGGCGTTTACCGGCATATCGTCAGAGTATGAGCCACCGCGAACACCGGCGATCCATTTAAGCGGAGAGCACAGTGTCGCCGAGCATGTGGCGACCTGTCTTCGCGACCTGCGTGAACGCGGGGTGTTGCGCTCGTCAGATTAAGCGTGAGTGTTGACCGTATCACCCACATCGCTGTGCATCTCAAAGCCTTCGGCGAGCAACGCACAAATGGCGTGGTGGTAATCGGGATGCACGCGTTTACCGACCAGTTTTGCTAGCTCATGGCCAGTGGGGCTAAAGCGGTAATAATAAAGACGCATCCCTTTGTGGAGCGGGGTGAGCATGTATTGGGTGTCTTGCAGTTTAAACGGCATCGCTGGCTGCATTTCAATCACACCAGATTCAAGCTCGGTGCGCAGGATCAGCCCCAAGTCCATCAACAGCATTAAGTCGGTGTAAGACAGTTGGTAGTGACCCAGCGAGAGCTTATGAGGCGGCTCTGGGCGTAGCAGTTGCACCAAGCCTTGACGGCGGCGAAAACCAGTGACTAGCTTTTTGGTGCTGTCTTGCCCAAAGGTGCTGGACAATGCACAGGCGCGTTGCAGTGCTTGCGCTTCGCGCTGGGTCATAGTCTCGAGAATGGTCAGTGCTTTAATTGAGGTGCTGCCGGGGCGGAGCATTTCTTGTTTGAGAATCTTCGCCCACAACTGCTGCATTGCATGGCCGTGAATATTGCGGGCTAAATCGAAAAAACGAACCAGCCAATCTGGGTCCGGGGTCTGAGCGGTTTCGCTATGACACTGGTCGTAGGTCAGAGCAATGATGGCTTCGAGGTTAGCCTGCTGCTTTTGCATCACATGACGCTGGCGGGTGGCACTGCGATGCGCGAGATCTTCCTGCTCAACCTCCTGCAGGCGCGCATCAACATAATATTCACTGGCAATGGCTTTTAGTCGCCCTTTACTGCCACGCAGATCCGCGTCTTCTTTATTCTTGTGATCCTGATGTTGTCGTTTATCGGGGTGGACGTCGACGACCTCGGGTTTGTCTTGCTCTGCCATGCGATTCTCACACTGATTGTCAGCAAATTTAGTGCTGGCAAATATGTTAATTAAAGATTAAATTTGTTAACATTATGAGCGTTAACAATCAAGCATAGGGATGCGTGTGCGCAAGCAAAAACTCAACCCCATCAATCTGCTACTGATTGCCGTGTACATTGGCGCACTGGCGATCTTGTCTCATTATATTGTCTGACAACATCGGGTGCGCCGATCAGGCTCACTGATTGATAGGGACTTATCCGTCGTCGTAGTCCGTTAATTCGGTGCCTTGTAGCACATAACCCACCTCTGCCAAGTCATGGCTCACATGTTCGGTCTTCAGCGTGCCTTCGACATAGACCACATCCCATAACTGTTGAATCGGCGCGCCGCCGGCAAACTTTACATAAACAATTTGATTGGGTGGCGGGGGTGGAACATGAATACAGGCGCCAAGAAAGGGCACCAGTAGGAATTCCGTGACCACTTTATCGTCGCCTTCCAGTGGGATCACGAAGCCAGGGATTTTGACTTGGCTGTTGTTGAGCTCTGGGCGAACAGAGCCGACCAGGCTTTGTGGGTTCTCACTGTCGTGGCTGATTTCCGGCATCCCGCGGCTATCAAATTGAGCACGTTCATGCTCAGGCACCAAATCAATCCAATCCAGCGTGAGTGGTTCGCTATTTGCCCAAGCCTGAGAGCCAAAAAGACTGCTAAGCAAGGCGATAAGTCCGAGCATTATCCGTTTTTTCATCTGTTATACCTTAATTGTCATGCCATCAGCGAGCGCCTGTCGATAGGCGCGCCAAGCCGGGATCAAGCCCACGATAAAGCCAGCGACCAACACACCGGCCATCAGTGATAGCTCATAAGAAGACGGCCAGTCGAGTGGCAAGAACAAGCCAAACTCACTGAGGATATAAGGCTGCGCCAGCGCCAGCCCGCCATAAAGCAGGAGCACACCAAAGACGATCCCTGCGACGGTGATCGCGACCGCCTCACTGACCAGAAGCAAAATAATATGCAAAGGACGCGCGCCCATCGCACGTAAGATTGCCATTTCTCGCCGACGTTCATTCAGGCTGGTAAGTAGGCTTGAAAGCATGCCCAAAAGCCCGGCGACGGCGACAAATCCGGAGATCACCAGCAGTGCTTGCTCGCCAACCCGCATCATACCCCAGAGTTCATGCAAGGCAATACCGGGCATAATCGCGGTGAGTGGCTCGCGTGGATAGGTATTAACCCAGCGCTGGACGGCAAAGGTTTTGATTTTGCTGTTTAGTCCCACCATCACTGCGGTCAGCTGCTCCGGCTGTAGCTCGCGTTGCTGCGCTTGCGCTTGGGTGAGACCTTGGCCGAGTCGCGCGCCACTTTCCCAGCCGACATGAATCGCTTCGATGGCTTCAAGCGACACATGCACACTGCGGTCGACGGGGGTGCCAGTGGGCGCCAAGATCCCGGTGACCGTAAAGGGTAAATTGTCATGCTGATTAAAGCCTTTGTCGGCCAGTCCATGGGCAATGATCAGACTATCGCCCATCTTGTATCCCAGCTCTTTCGCCACTTGGGCGCCAATCACGGTATCAAATAAGCCGGAAAACGGGCCGCCTTGGCGAAAGGCGAGTGGTTTTTTTTGACCATATTGATAATGAGCAAAGTAATCATTGGTGGTGCCGACCACGCGAAAGCCGCGATGAGAATCGCCCAGTGAAATGGGAATGGTCCAATTCACATCCGAGTGCTCACGAAGGCGCTGGTAACTGTCCCAGCCGATATTGTTGGTGGCGTTACCAATACGAAACACCGAGTAGAGCAGTAAATTAATGGGACCGGAGCGGGCACCGACAATTAAATCGGTATTGGAGATGGTGTTGGCAAAGCTGGCCTTAGCTTGGGTGCGCACCTTCTCCACCCCGAGTAAGAGCACCACGGCGAGGGTGACAGTCAGCAAAGAGAGCAGGGCGGTGGCGCGGCGATTCTTGAGGCTTTGCCCTGCCAATCCTAGTAGTGAAATCATTGGTTGGCCTCCTCGCGGTTTATGGCGCGATTAAGCGCGGGAAGCGAGACATCGCGGTCAAACAAGGGCGCCAATTGGCTGTCATGGCTGACAAACAATAAGCTGCTATTAGCTTCACGGCATCGGTCTTGAAGTAATTGAATAAAGGTATTTCGGGTGTCTGCGTCGAGCGCAGAGGTGGGCTCGTCAGCGATAATCAATGCTGGTGCCCCAATTAATGCGCGAGCCGCTGCGACCCGCTGTTGCTGGCCGATACTCAGTGCAGTGACTGGCTGATGGTAACAGTGCGCGGGAAGACCAAGTTTATCGAGTAAATAGGCGGCCTCTTGGTGTGCAGGCTGGCTGAGTGCCTGACGCCGCGTGTGAGAAAAGCGCAGCGGGACGGTGACATTGTCAATCACCGATAAATAGGGCAGCAGATTAAATTGCTGAAAAATATAACCAATGTGGTTAGCACGGAACTGATCCCGTTGACGATCATTCAGTGCGGTTAGCGCTTGATGATTGACCGTCAGTGTTCCCGATTGTGGGTTATGAATGCCTGCAATCAGGCTCAGCAGGGTGGATTTCCCACTGCCACTGGGGCCTTTTAAAAATACATGCTCGCCCTCACCGACCGCAAAGGTGTCGATATCTAAGATCGGTTGCGGCTGATCTGGCCACGTAAAACGCAGTTGTTCGATGGTTATCATGCCTGACAGGGGCGCTTAACGCGCCCCGCCTCCTTGTTCACTACCACTGGATGTGCGACTTGGCACGATTCAAGGTGTCTACCCAGACCTTATCATCAGTAAAGGCCTGAATTTTGATGGTTTCTGTGTTGGGGAACAGGCTAAACCAATCAGTTTGCAATTCGGTGAAGGCTTGCGGGTTTTGGCAAACGAATTGGTAGTTCGCTGATAAGGTGTTGTGGTTACCGTGATCATGCCCATGATGCTCATCGTGGCCGTGGTGCTCATCGTGGTCATGGTGCTCGTCGTGGTCATGGTGCTCATCGTGGCCGTGGTGCTCGTCGTGGCCGTGGTGCTCATCGTGGCCGTGGTGCTCATCGTGGCCGTGGTGCTCGTCGTGGTCATGGTGCTCATCGTGGCCGTGGTGCTCATCGTGGCCGTGATGCTCATCGTAGTCGCTAAAACTGCTGGTGACTTTGGCCTCGGCGAGCTGGCAATTTGCCTCTTTGGCTAGCTGGAAGCGTTTCCCTCCATCACGCAGCAGTGCATAAGCATCTTCAAGTGTTTGCTGGTCGGCGGCATTTTTCGGGTGGTGCTCAAACCCAACCACATCATGGCCGGGTGCGGTCAGTTCAATCAGCACACGCTCACCGTCTTGGGCAAGGCTTGCGGTGACTTCACCGTGCACATGGGCATCGAACGACTGATAGTTGGCTTCTTCGGCGAGCGTGGCTGTGGACGCGGTTGCGATGGCCATGGCGATAACATTGGGTAAAAAACGGGTTTTCATTGGGTTCTCCTAGTGAATAAATGGGTTAACTGATTGCGGTATTTATCCAACTAGGTGGGTCGCGCGCCGAAAAGGCGATGGCGATGTGGTAAGCACGTGGTGGCTTAGAAAGGGTAATAATTGCGTTGACCACATAGGTGGGCGCAGGTGCTGTGACAGCATAAGCTAAGAGGGCGGGTGGCACCAAGTGGCAGGCGCTGCAGTGCTCACTGTGATGCGTTGGAGTGAAAGTATCGAGGTGATGATGCCCCCACAGCCCAGCTTGGCTGAGCAGCAAAACAAACAGCAGATGGACGATCAATCGCCGAAACATACCAACTTCCGCGCCATATAAGTAATGTGATAACATAACAATTATCATCATCAACGCCAAGTATTGAATGGCAGCGCGGGCTGTCCCCGCGCGCGGTTGTTATTGGTTGACCAGTTGGGTGACTAAGCTGACGACTTGATTCACTTCATCGGCACTTAATTTGCCTTCTTTGACAAAACGTACTGAGCCTTTGTCATCCAATACAGCAATTAACGAGCTTTCTTCTTTTAGGCGCCACGCTTCGGCAACACTGCCGTTTTCGTCGAGCACGATAGAAGACCAACTAAACTCGCGTTTACTGTCTTCGGCTGATGATTTCACAAAGCCACCGGTGCCCCACATGGCATCATCTTGGTTAATGATGGTGGTGGTTTGGTAGCGAGCGTCATCAAAGTCCGCGGCTGTGATGGCTTCCATTAACGGCGCGTTCATTTCCTTGGCACTGCTGCGTCCGGCGATAGCTTGGATCACGCGCACCTTGCCTGGCAATTGCTCGGTTTGCCAGTCTTGATAGACGATATCGTCGCCATTGAGGGTCAATTCGCCATGCTCGGCGACCTTGGCTGAAGGTAAAGGTGCACCATTTTGGACCGTATGCGCCATACTGGTGCCAGAGAATAACGCAAAGACGAGAGCAAGTAGGGTGGTTTTTTTCATTATTAATCATCCATGTTTGTGGTCACTATTTGGCATCAGGTGCCAAGTTATCTATGGTTACGCCAGACGGTGATTTGTGCCAAGTATCTAAGGTGAATCCGTGCGCAAGATCGGAATTTTATCCGGTGATCTTAAAAAGCGTTGGCTCGTCATCGATCAAACGAGGGAACTTTTGGTGTTGTGTTGCCTCTAACACTGTGTTGGTCACCTTGGCAAGGTGGCACTTTGCTTGCTTAGCTTTGTACGCGGAGATGGTTAGATAATCTTCTGCTCTCCATGGTGGTAGCTCATATTTGCTGTGAACAGTGAATGAATCGGGTTACCGTTTCGGTCTGTTAATCAGACTTTGTTGAGAAAAAAGAAAGGGATCCTTATGCTTCGCATCTTTCGTCAATATCGACCAACCCAGATTGCGCGGTATGTGAAACGATTTTTTAAGGGCCGACTCTATATCGAAGGTGTAGGCGCGTTTGAGTTTGATGGTGGCCGTTTGCTGCCGCCGGGACACAGTGACAAACGAGCGTTATCGGTAATGACCGAGGTGAATAAAGAAATTAAAGCCATGGCCATTACCGCATAAACATCGCCACACTGAAAAAACACGTCCAACCGGACGTGTTTTTTTATGCCTCATCCTTCAGCCATGGTTGATGATGAATGGCTGAGCACCAATGGTTTACTGCGGGGGGAAACAAACACCTGTGCCACCTAAGCCGCAGTAGCCTTGCGGATTTTTGTGCAAGTACTGCTGGTGGTCAGTTTCCGCGAAATAGTACGCGCCAGCGGGTGCGATCTCAGTGGTCACCGCATCTGGCTTACCCGCCTCTCTCAATGCCGCCTGATAGGTCGCTAGGCTCGCCTCGACGCTGGCTTGGTCCGCTGGATCGCAATAGTAAATTGCGGAACGATATTGCGGGCCGACGTCATTGCCTTGACGCATGCCTTGGGTCGGATCGTGGTTTTCCCAGAACACTGCAAGTAGGGTGTCTAAACTCACCACTGACGGGTCAAAAATCACGTTAACGACTTCGGCATGGCCGGTTTGCCCTGTGCACACGTCTTGATAACGCGGATGCTGGGTGACGCCGCCACTGTATCCGACTGATGTCATGACTACCCCTGGCTGTTGCCACCACTTTCGCTCGGCCCCCCAAAAACAGCCCATGCCAAAAATAACCTGTTTTTGACCGGCCGCTGGCGTGGCCGTGATAGGCTGATTAAATACCGCGTGCGGTTCGGTTGGAATAATAGGATCGGTGCGATCGGCTATCGCATTGTCAGGTTGGGTAAAGGAAGATTGCATCGACATAGGCATCCTTTGACTGCTGTGATGGAAAAGCGCAACGCGTGCTGCTTTGCGCGTTAATGGTTGGCGTTCAGGCATGGCTCCCGCACCTTGTGATCAACATGGTACTGGCATCCATCCCCGCTCAACACGTAATATGGCAAGATATCATCAATTTAGCCGGGCGACACCCGGGTAATGGATCTCACTGTATGAATATACGGCTACTCCCGCTATTCGCGATCGCTATCAGCTTGATGGCTAGCGTTGCTCGTGCGGATGTCGACATTGATATTGAAGGGCTAGACGGCATTGCACAAGACAACGTCGAGACCTATCTCGCGGCGATTGCCCCAGAAGAGCGAGATGGCTCCTACCGATTTATAGCCCGGGTCGAAAAAGATGTGCGCAAAGCGCTGCAAGCGGTGGGCTTTTATCAACCCAAGATCACCACGCGAATGGATGAAGACGCCACGCTGGAGGTCAAGGTTGACCCAGGTAAACCCGTTCGCTTGGCACAAGTGGATGTGGTGTTCAATGGCGAAGCTAATATGGATGATGACTTTCATGCTCTCATCGCCCAAGGGCCTCAGCCGGGCGCGAGGCTCAATCACAGTGATTACGAGACGCTAAAAAGCCAGATTCAAAGTTTGGCAGTGAAAAAGGGATATTTTGATGGTCGCTTTACGCAAACGCGATTAGAGGTTGCCCCTGATCGTCAGCAGGCCTTTATTCGGCTTCACTTTGCCAGTGGTAAGCGCTATCACTTTGGTGCGATTCGCTACCAAGGTGCGCAAATTCAGTTGCAGCGTCTCGACACTTTACGTGATTTTTCTCCGGGCGAGCCGTATCGCGTGTCGGTATTGGGCGAGTTTAACCAAGCTCTCGCGAATACCGGTTGGTTCGCCAGTGCCTTGGTGCAAGCGGACATGGAAGAAGCCGATGACAACGAAGTGCCGATCAAGGTGACGCTCACCCCTGAAGCACGCAACAAGTTTGAAACCGGGATTGGGTACTCCACCGACATTGGTCCGCGGTTCAAGTTTAACTGGCGAAAGCCCTGGTATAACTCACGCGGCCACAGTATCACCACATCACTGGCGATTTCTGAGCCCGAACAGACGCTAACCTCGACCTACAAGGTCCCCTTGGAGGATGTTTCCCGCGAGTATTATCAAGTGCAGTTAGGGTTACAAAATACCGATCAACGCGATACCTCCAGCCTCGAAGTGTCCACCTCTGTCTCTCGCCATTGGCTGTATGATACCGGCTGGCAACGCAGTGTCTCATTGCGCTGGCTATATGAAAACTACACCCAAGGGCAAGATGAAGACATCGTTAGCGTGGTGCTGCCTGGGATCAATTTCACTCGCACCCGCGCTCGCGGTGGGTTAATGCCGCATTGGGGAGACAAACAATCTATTACATTGGAAGCGGCTGATCCGGTTTGGCTGTCCGACATCAGCTTGGTGCGCTTACAAGGGCGGAGTGCGTGGATTCGTAGTCTGAACAAAAACCATCGCGGCTTATTACGCGTTGATGGTGGTGCTTTGATTTCTGAAGAATTTAGTGAAGCGCCACCATCGTTGCGTTTTTTTGCCGGGGGCGACAACAGCATTCGTGGTTATGCCTACGAAACTGTTTCCCCGCGTGACGATAGCGGTCAGCTCAGTGGCGCGCGCTATATGTTAACCGGTACGTTAGAGTATCAATATCGCCTCGGCGGCAACTGGTGGTGGGCGTTATTTACCGATGGCGGTGATGCGTGGACCAGTCATTTATCGTGGAAGCGTGCGGCCGGTACCGGTATTCGCTGGTCATCGCCGGTCGGCCCGATTCGTCTTGATGTCGCCCATGGCTTTGATAATGACGATGATGATTTTCGTGTACACCTTACCTTGGGGCCTGAGTTATGAGTCGCTGGTTCGTCAGGCTAACGTTTATTGCGTTAATTGCTCTTTTTTCATTGGTGGGGCTGGTGGCGGCCGCACTTTTTACTCCGGTGGGTCTGCAAGTGGGCCTGTGGGGCGCGCAAAAAGCCTTGCCAGCGTTATCGGTCGATGAGGCCGAAGGCAGCCTGCTGACCGGCTTTATGCTGCAAGGAGTGCGCTATAAGGATGCGCAGCTGCAACTGAACGCCAAACAGCTGAATCTTGTTATTGAAGGTAAGTGCTTACTGACGCCTGAGCTTTGTATTGACCAATTGGCCGTCGAAGGGGTCACGCTCGATATTGATTTGCCCGCGAATAAGGAGGATACATCGTCGGAAGACGTATCCACGTCGGTTATCCACGCGCCGTTGCCTATTCATGTCAATGCCTTTGCTTTTAACGAGGTGGCGATTCAGGTCGCTGGACAGTCGGTGAGTTGGCACCAACTGCAAGGTGGCGTGCATTTTGTGGGTGATACGTTAACTGTATCGCCGACCGATTGGCAGCAGTTGGTGGTGAGTCTGCCGAGCAACACCGAGCCTCAACAAAATACCGACCAAGCGGTCGGCAAACCGGATAGCGCGGTGGCAAGCACACCATGGCATTACCCGGGCTTGGAGTTACCCACGGTGGCGCTGCCGCTGGCTATCGAAGTGGAGCAGCTTCGTCTGCAAGATACGCGGATTGAAGCGGGCACAGTACAAACCCTCTCAGCGTTATCCTTGGCGGGCAGCGTTCGAGGCAGTGCGGTAACCATTGATAGCTTCTCGGTGACCGCCCCCCAAGGCACGGCAAGCCTTGCAGGTGATATTACACTCGAGGGTGAGTACCCACTGACCTTGCAAACCCAGTTGACCACTCATCTCGCCCCCCTTCAAGGCCAAGCCTTATCACTGTCGGCTTCAGGAAGCCTGGCCGCGCTTGAGCTAAGCGCGAATGCGCGCGGTCCGGTGACAGCGACGCTGGAAGGAGAGGCAAACCTGCTGGCGGCGAACTTACCTTTTGCGGTGCAATTGGATAGCGAGGCATTGACGTGGCCGCTGACGGGGGAAGCGATCGCGGCATTACGCGAGCTACAATTTCACGCCGATGGGGATTTGTCTGACTATCAGCTCGGCTTACAAACCGGTGTCGGTGGCCCTGACGTGCCAACCACTCAGCTGAATCTTGCCGGCCAAGGCAGCCTGACGGTGCTGACCCTCTCGCAGCTGGAGGCCAACACGCTCGGCGGCAAGGTGGCTGGCCGTGCTAGCGTGGATTGGTCCAGCGTGCCTTTTTGGCAAGCTGAGTTAGGCTTTGCCAACATTCAACCTCAGCAGCAATGGCCAGAGGTGACGGGAGATTTAACCGGTGCAATCAGCCACCGTGGCCGCTTAACCGCCCAAGGCGGCTGGGATGTGTCGGTGCCCACGTTGGTGGTGCATGGCGAGTTGCAAAAACTGCCGCTAGCGGTCGCGGGCGCGCTCAATGCGCATGATCGTGATGGCGATGGTCAGCCGAGCGTGTCAACACCGGGGTTGACGCTGTCACACGGTCCCAACCAAGTGACGGCGCAAGGGCAAGTGCGTGATGAGTGGCAAATGGGGCTATCGGTCGATATTGCTGATTTGTCGCAATCCTTGCCCATGCTCACTGGTGTGATCCGCGGAGATGCGCGACTGAGCGGGCCGTTTGCACAGCCAACCGCAAAGTTGGCACTCCATGCTAAGCAGCTGCGTTGGCAAGATGTGCGCATCAATCAGCTGACGGTAGACGGCAATCTTGCCGTGAAAGACCGCTTGGGTGGTGATCTGACGGTATCGGTATTGGGCGGGCGCTATCAAACCGCGCGTTTAGATAACCTCGATTTAACCGTGCGCGGTGATGAAGCCGCCCATCAGCTGGATTTGCGCTGGCAAGGTGCTCCAGCTTCTGGCGCGCTGCGCATTGAGGGTGCATTGACGCGAGACACCGGCTGGCAAGGAAAGTTACTCGATACATCGGTTAGCGTGGAAGATCTTGGCGACATCGTGCAGCAAAGTGCAGCACCGATTACGCTCGGTTTCGCCGATATGCAAACTGAGGTTGGCGAGCATTGTTGGCAGTGGCAAGCGACCTCTTTGTGCTTATCGCAACCGGCGACAATCGGTGCGCAAGGGGAGGTGGTTGCCAAGATTGAAGGCTTTGAAGCCGCGCAAATCGCTGCCTTCTTACCGCCGGAATGGCAACTTGATACACGTGCCAATGCCGCGGTTCATGCACGCTGGCAGCCTGACGCCTCGCCCGATGTGCAAGCCTCGATTGATATCGCGGATGGTGATGTGCGCCAGCAGGCCGACACACCACTGGTGATTGGCTGGCAGCATGCCAATCTCAATGCGCGTTGGCATCAGGATAAATTGCAAGGCGCGATGGCGCTGACATTGTCCGAAGGAGGCACCCTAGCCTCGGCCTTTACCTTGACCGATCTGTTGGCGCCAAGTCGCGCCTTATTGGGGGAGGTGACGGTCAATGACGTTCAACTCGCGACACTCGAACCTTTGCTGGGTAGCGATCAGCAAGCAGATATTAATGGTGAAGTGAACGCTAACTTGCGGATGGAGGGGCCGCTGACCTTGCCGAATGTGTACGGCGGGCTGACGATTGACGCGTTACGAGTCAAAGGCTTGGCTTCACCTGTCGATGTGAACGATGGGCGGTTAGCACTCACGGTGGATGGTAAGCAAGGCAAGGTAGAAGGCGAGCTGGTGACGCCGGATGGTGTGCTGGCACTTAACGGCGATGGGCAATGGCCCAGCATGGACGACTGGCGCTTTGGCTTAAACGTGGCGGGGGATACCTTACGCGTCAACGTGCCGCCCATGGTGCGGCTGGATGTGGCACCTGACCTCACGGTATCGGCAACGCCGCATGATATGACTATTCGGGGCGATATTCGTGTGCCTTGGGGGCGGATTGAAGTCGAGAATCTGCCCGAGTCTGCGATCACGGTCTCGGATGATACGGTCCTGCTGAAAGAGAACTATGTGCCAGAGGATATTGAGCAAAGTGAATCTGTGCCCTTTAATTTACAGACTGATGTGCGACTGGAGCTGGGGCAAGATGTGCAATTAGCGGCGTTCGGACTGAAATCGCGTTTGGCAGGTGAGCTTAATATTAAAAACAATCAGCAAGGCGCCTTGATTGTGGGGAATGTGAGCTTGCTTGATGGTACTTACCGCTCCTTTGGTCAAGACTTGCTGATTAAAAAGGGCGAGATCTTATTCAATGGCCCCGCTGATCAGCCGTATTTGCAGGTGGAAGCGATTCGAAATCCTGAACGCATCGAAGGGGATGTCACAGCAGGGATCCGTTTAACGGGGCCCGCCGATGACCCGGTTGCTGATGTATTTATGGATCCGGCAGGCTCGCAGGCAAACGCCCTGTCTTATTTGTTACGTGGCCGCGCGCTTGATGCCGGCGCCGGTGATGCCAATATGACCTCGATGCTGATTGGCTTAGGCTTAGCGCAAAGTGGCAAGCTAGTGGGCGAAATCGGTCAAGCGTTCGGTGTGGAAGATCTCACTCTTGATACCGCTGGCGCGGGTGATGAGCAGAAAGTAGAAGTATCGGGTTATATCCTGCCCGATCTAGAGGTGAAATACGGTGTGGGGATCTTCGATGCGATAGGGGTGTTTACGGTGCGCTACCGATTGATGCAAGACCTTTATCTCGAAGCGGTCTCTGGGGTGGATCAAGCGGTGGATTTGCTCTATCAGTTTGAGATCAAATAGAAAAAAGCCCGCGAAGGCTCGCGGGCTTATGTGTCATTGACGCGGAGGATTACTGCTTTGCGCGCTCAAATGATGACAGGATTTCGTCTTTTGCCGCCTGGGCATCTTCCCAGCCATCCACTTTCACCCACTTGCCTGCTTCTAGCTCTTTATAGCGCTCGAAGAAGTGCGTGATTTGGGCTTTTAGCAGCTCAGGTAGGTCGTTCACGTCTTTCACGTGATCGTACTCTTTGGTTAGCTTGCTGTGCGGTACGGCGATCACTTTCGCATCTTCACCCGACTCGTCGGTCATTTTCAGCACGCCAACAGGGCGGCAGCGGATCACTGAGCCTGGTACCAATGGGAAGGGAGTGGGTACCAGCACGTCGACAGGGTCACCGTCCAACGACAAGGTGTGGTTCACATAGCCATAGTTACATGGGTAGAACATAGGCGTTGCCATGAAACGGTCAACGAAAACGGCGCCGCTGTCTTTATCGACTTCATACTTGATAGGATCGGCGTTAGCTGGGATCTCAATCACCACATAAATATCTTCAGGCAGCTCTTTGCCCGCAGGGACCTGGTTCAGGCTCATGGGATGTCCTTTTGTTTAATGAAAAAGTGTGTGCCAATTATAACCGCCAAGCGTGAAAATAACAGAGGCGACCGTGTCGGCCGCCTCTTTATCATGGAAGACTGTCGTTAGGCGTCTATTTTGCGCTTATTCGTCGTCATGATCCGGATAAGCGTCGAGATACTCCTCGACTTTATCGACCATATTGCTCGAGCCAACAAAGAATGGGACGCGCTGATGGAGCTCATTCGGAGCGATGTCCATGATTCGCTGGGTGCCATCGGTTGCTTTGCCGCCGGCTTGCTCGATAATAAACGCCATCGGGTTGCACTCATACAGCAAGCGCAGTTTGCCATTGGGGTAGGCGAGCGTGCTGGGGTAGAGGTAAATGCCGCCCTTTAGCAGGTTACGGTGAAAGTCAGCGACCAAGGAGCCAATATAACGCGACGTGTAAGGACGTTTCTCTTGTGGGACGTTTTCTTGACAGTATTTGATATATTTTTTGACGCCTTGCGGGAACTTGATGTAGTTCCCTTCGTTAATCGAGTAGATATTGCCGTCTTTAGGAATGGTCATGTTTTCGTGAGACAGGCAAAACAGGCCGAGGGACGGGTCATAAGTGAAACCATGCACACCATCACCGGTGGTGTAAACCAACATGGTCGATGAGCCGTAAATGATATAGCCGGCGGCGACTTGGCGGTGACCGGGCTGGAGAAAATCTTCTTCGGTGGGCGGTGTCCCCACAGGCGAGACGCGGTGGTAAATGGAGAAAATGGTGCCAACAGAGACGTTAACATCAATGTTAGAGGAGCCATCAAGTGGGTCAATCAACACCACATATTTGGCATTACGGTTAAGCTGTTTACTAAAAATAACCGCGTCATCTTCTTCTTCGCTGGCCACGCCACACACTTGGTCGCGCGCTTCCATCGCGGCTTTAAATTTTTCGTTGGCATAGACGTCGAGTTTTTGCTGCTCTTCGCCTTGTGCGTTTTCCGTCCCAATCGCGCCGGCAATGTCGACTAAGCCGGCTTTGTTGATTTCACGGTTAACAATTTTGGCGGCCAGACGAATCGAGGCGAGAAGAGAAGATAAATCGCCGCTAGCATGCGGAAACGCGTGTTGCTTCTCAACAATGTACTCGCCGAGGGTCTTAATGTCGGGCATTCTCAATCCTTAATGATGATGAACTGTCTTTCTTGTGCAATCGGATACATGGGCAGTGGGCTGCCTCTTGGAATCGCCGCTATTCTAGCTTTCGTGACTTTTTAATCGTACTGAAGAAATGAATCAGGCGAGGGAAGTGTGATCGCGACATAAAAACCATGTCAGATGCGCGCAAGCGATAAGACCCAAGCGTTAATCCGAGGCATAATAAACGCCTGCGCCAAACGGCAGGTAATCAACAATACAGTGAAGGCTATGCATATTCATATTTTAGGCATCTGCGGGACTTTTATGGGTGGCGCAGCCATGCTGGCAAAACAACTTGGGCACACGGTGACGGGCTCTGATAGCCATGTTTACCCACCGATGAGCACACTACTGGAGTCTCAGGGAATCGATATTATCGAAGGCTATGACCCTGCCCAACTATCGCCTGCACCTGACTTAGTGGTTATTGGCAATGCCATGAGTCGAGGCAACCCTTGTGTTGAGGCGGTCCTCAATCAAGGGTTGCCTTATACCTCTGGCCCGCAATGGCTGCACGACTTTTTACTGCAAGACCGCTGGGTGCTGGCGGTATCTGGCACTCACGGAAAAACCACCACCGCGAGTATGCTGGCGTGGATTTTAGAAGACTGTGGTTATCAACCTGGCTTTTTGATTGGTGGGGTGGCGAGTAACTTTAACGCGTCGGCGCGATTAGGAGAGAGCCCGTTTTTCGTGGTGGAAGCCGATGAATATGACAGTGCGTTTTTCGATAAGCGCTCTAAGTTTATTCATTACCAACCGAAAACTTTGGTGATCAACAATCTTGAGTTCGATCATGCTGATATTTTTGATGATCTGGCGGCGATCCAGAAGCAATTCCACCATGTGATTCGCACCGTGCCAGGGATTGGGCAGATTATCGCTCCGTCAGACGATGCCAATGTCACGGATACCCTCGCCATGGGATGCTGGAGCGAGTGTGTTTATGCGGGCCCGGATGGTCAGTGGCAGAGTGTGAAAAAAGCCCCGGCTGGTAGCCAGTTTGATGTGTACTTTGCCGGTGATCTCGTGGGGACGGTGAGCTGGGATTTGGTCGGTGACCACAATGTGCGTAACGCCTTGATGGCGATAGCAGCGGCCCGCCATGTGGGGGTAACCCCGGACCTTGCTTGTCAATCGCTCGAACGATTTATCAATACCAAGCGTCGGCTTGAGTGGCGCGGTGAGCAAGCCGGCGTCACTGTATATGACGATTTTGCCCATCACCCAACGGCGATTCGATTAACCCTTGAAGGGGTGCGCGCGAAAGTAGGCAGTGGCCGTATTTTGGCGGTGTTAGAACCACGCTCCAATACCATGAAGCAAGGGGTGCATAAAGACACCTTGGCAACGTCATTAGCCCGTGCGGACGCGGTGTTCTTGTACCAACCGCAAGGGCTGGATTGGTCGCTCGACGCGGTGGCGGACAGTTGCACCCAGCCGACGCACATCCATGCCGATATTGAAGCCCTTGTCGCTGCGCTTTGCGAGCAAGCCCAAGCAGGCGATACCGTGCTGGTGATGAGCAACGGTGGATTTGGCGGCATTCATGACAAGCTGCTAACAGCACTGGCGAGTAAGGAGGCGGTTTATGGCGGATAAACGAATAACCTTGGCGTGGACAGGCGCATCCGGTGCGCCCTACGGCCTACGTTTGCTCGAGTGCCTGCTTGCGCAAGACTATCAGGTTTTCTTATTGATTTCGTCGGCCGCACGTGTGGTGTTGGCGACCGAGCATGGGCTGAAGTTGCCCGCCGGGCCGGATGCGGCGAAAAAGGTTTTAGTGGAACACTTACAATGCCACACCGATAAGCTGGTGGTGTGTGGCAAAGAGGATTGGTTTTCGCCTGTTGCGTCTGGGTCTGCGGCGCCGAAGCAAATGGTGGTGTGTCCCTGCTCGGCAGGCTCGCTATCGTCCATTGCGCATGGGTTGTCCGATAACCTGATTGAGAGAGCTGCCGACGTGGTGCTTAAAGAGCGCGGACAGTTGCTATTGGTGGTGCGCGAAACACCGTTTTCGACCTTGCACCTAGAGAATATGCACAAGCTGTCGCAGATGGGGGTAACGATTATGCCCGCCGCGCCAGGCTTTTATCATCAGCCTCAGTCAATTGACGACTTAGTGGACTTTATGGTGGCGCGCATTTTGGACCACTTGGGGGCAGAACAAACCTTGGTGCCGCGCTGGGGCTATGATCAACGCCAGCGGTAATAAATGTTCAGGCACGCCGATGCGTGCCTGAACCGTATGGTTAAGGTTTTAACACCATCACATGGACACTCGCACCCTCGAGCACTTTGGCGGCGACTGAGCCCAGCATCATTTTATTGACGCGTGAGCGCTTATGGCTTGGCATCACAATCAGATCGCAGCCGATGCGCTCTGCCGTTTTAATGATCCCCTTGTAGGGCTTGCCTTCTTCAACAGAGACCTGACAGGCCACGCTTTTGGGGACGTATTTATCCGCAAACCCTTGTAAGTTGCGCTTCATGTCGCGTTTCATTTTATTGGCAGCTTCTTCAGGGAAGTAAGAGGCGACCATCGAATTGTGAATGCCGGGCAGTACAGTGAGCAGGTGTATTTTGGCCCCTGACTGGCTGGCGAGCCAAACGGCGTGATCCACTGCGGTATCTGCAAAGCTTTCGTCGTTCAAATCAACGGGAACCAAGATATGTTTATACATAGCGATATCCTTTGCGCTTATAAAAGAAAGGGGCACGTGTTACACACGTCCCCCTGTTATTAGGCTTGGCGAATACGACGGCGTTGATTCCACCCCAACAATGCCAATAGCAAGAGGGTGGGGACAAACACCCACTCTTTCCATGGACGGACATTATCAACCGTCACCGTTTTGATTTGCCAGTCAAAATCGATGCCCGCTTTGTCAGCGTCACTGCCAAACTGGATCATATCCACCAACAACTTGTCATCTTCCTCACGAAGCATTAAGCCTGTGTCGTTAATGCGGGCTTCACCGCTTTCAAGGCTATGATCCACGGGCAGAACCACGTGTTTGGAGACTTGCTCACCAAAGAAGTTTTCCCCTTCCACTTCAAGCTGCAGCGGCTTTCCTTCTGGTAGCTGCTCCGCTACACGGGTGATCTCTGTGCCTGGGAAGCTGGTGGTCGGTGGATACACTTCGTCCCACCAAAACCCTGGGCGGAAGAGGGAGAAGGTGATTAACAACAGCAGCGCGGTTTCCCACCATTTGTTCTTGGTCATCCACCAACCTTGTGTCGCGGCAGAGAAAGCCAGCATGGCTATTGTCGCCGACACAATGGTCAAAATCAGGTGGAAGGGGCCATCGAGATCGAGCAACAACAACTGAGTGTTGAAGATAAACATAAATGGCAGGATGGCGGTGCGAATATCGTAGGTGAAACCTTGCACACCGGTGCGGATGGGGTCGGATTTAGCGATCGCTGCCGCCGCAAAGGCAGCCAGCCCCACCGGGGGCGTGTCATCGGCAAGGATACCAAAGTAGAACACAAATAAGTGCACCGCGATCAGTGGAATGATCAGCCCTTGTTGTGCACCTAAGGTAACAATGACCGGCGCCATCAGGGTGGAGACCACGATATAGTTGGCGGTAGTCGGCAGCCCCATCCCTAATAGCAAGCTGATGACCGCGGTGAACAGCAGCATCAGGAAGATGTTACCGCCGGAGATGAACTCGACGAAGTCTGTCATTACCAAGCCGATACCGGTGAGTGTCACCGTACCCACCACGATCCCGGCCGCTGCGGTGGCGACACCGATACCGATCATGTTGCGCGCACCAGTAACAAAGGCCTCGGCTAAGTCTGTCACCCCGTCACGGATCTCTTCTTTAAAGTTGGTACGCTGGTTGAAGTAGGCAATCAGCGGGCGCTGGGTGAGAATGATAAAAATCATAAACACAGTCGCCCAAAACGCAGACAGGCCTGGCGAGAAGCGCTCGACGGTCAAGCACCATACCAATACGCCGATTGGCAGCAGGTAGTACAAGCCTGAACGCACGGTGGGGCCCGGCTCTGGCACTTCGGACAAATCGGCCGCCGCGGGGTCTTCCGCTGCTTGCGATTTATACTGGGCGGAGTAGCGTACTAAAAGTACATAAGCCACCAAGGTGAGGGTACCGATGACTACGGTTGCCATGGCGCCAAATACATCCTTGGTCCAACCAATGCCGTAGTAAACCGCAGCGCTGAGCACCAGCAAGCCGACAAATACCGTCATGAATGAGAACAGTTTTTGCAATACCGTGCTGGTATGGCGGCGTGGTAAGCCTTCCATACCGGCTTTACAGGCCTCTAGGTGCACGATGTAAATCAGCGCAATATAAGAGATCAGTGCAGGAAGTAGCGCGGCTTTAATCACCTCGACGTAGGAAATCCCCACGTATTCCACCATCAAGAATGCGGCAGCGCCCATAATCGGCGGAGTCAGCTGGCCATTGGTCGACGCGGCAACTTCCACCGCCCCGGCTTTATGGCTCGGGAAACCCACGCGTTTCATCAGTGGAATGGTGAAAGTCCCGGTGGTGACGACGTTGGCAATCGATGAGCCCGAGACCAAGCCTGAGAGGCCAGAGGCCACGACCGCGGCTTTCGCAGGACCGCCGCGCATATGGCCTAATAGTGAGAAGGCCACTTTAATAAAATAGCCACCGGCGCCGGCACGGTCGAGGAGTGCGCCGAAGAGCACAAACAGAAAGACGAAAGAGGTGGACACCCCCAGTGCTACGCCAAAGACGCCTTCAGTCGTCAGCCACAAGTGTGACATGGCTTTGTTCAAGCTTGCCCCTTTGTGAGCGATGACGTCCGGCATGTAGGGGCCGGCAAAGGTATAGAGTAAGAAGACACCAGCCACCACCATCAATGGGGGGCCAAGGGCGCGGCGTGTTGCTTCCAACATCAGAATCATGCCGATGGCGGCAACCGTGATATCAAACGAGGTGTAAGCACCAGCGCGATCAGCAAGCTGATTGTAAAAAAGGAAGAGATAACCTGCGGCTAAACTGCCTACGAGTGCAAAAACCCAATCGAGCAAGGGAACGCGATCACGGGGTGAGGTTTTACGCGCGGGATAAGCGGTATAAGCCAAAAACATTGCGAACGCTAAATGGAGCGAACGTGCTTCGGTATTATTGAGTACGCCAAAGTCGAGCGCAAAAGGTAGCGGTGACGCATACCAAAGCTGAAAAAGGGACCAGCAAAGTGGTACCAGCCAAAGAATACGTCCTGATAGTCCATGCGGTGATCGTGCGCCTGTGTCTGCTTGCGCCACCATGTCTTGCACATCAGGAGACGATTGATGTGTCTTCGTCATGCAGTTTGTCCTTATTATCATATGCACCGCTGATGCGGCTACAGTGTCCCGAGAAATGCATACCCGGCTGCGTCACTCTCCATGAGCGACTCGCCTGTCTGCAGCCCACTGCTACGTTCGCAGTATAATTGACGTTTAACGAAAGCGTGAACAGTGTGTGGCAGCTAAAGGCAGATAGTAACAGAGGGGTATCAAAAAATTAAAACGATGTTATCGCTTTTGCTTTCGTTGTGGCGACTCAAAAGTAAGACAGGGCAGGTAGGCAGCGGCTTCACGCTGCCTGATAAAGGAATCAATAATGATATTCAAAGAGATCACACACGGCCTCAAATAAGGCTTCTGTGCTGGTACCGCGGGTGGGTGTGATAAAGATGGTGTCGTCTCCAGCCACTGCTCCTAGGATACCTTCAGCCTTGCCCAGAGAGTCAAGTAGACGAGCGATGAGTTGCGCCGCCCCTGGCCCCGTATGGATCACGACCACAGCCTCATTATAGTCAATTTCCATCACCAGCTCGCGCAAGGCGCTGCCAGTGGTTGGGACACCGAGTTCAATCGGTAAGCAATAGACCATTTCCATTTTGGCGTTGCGGGTACGCACAGCGCCGAACTTGGTCAACATGCGTGATACTTTCGACTGGTTGATGCCCTCAAATCCTTGAGCACGTAGGGCTTCGACAATCTCACCCTGAGAACTGAACTTTTCTTCTTTGAGGATCGCTTTAAACGCTCGAACCAATTGGTCTTGTTTTTCTGAGTTACGCATGACGGCAGACTCGCAATGACAAACGAGTGGCTATTTTGCATATACATGCAACGAGGGGCAATCACTGAGGGTGTAAAATGGCGACAATATCACTGTTGCTGACCAGACACCCCGCGACAACGAAAGGGTGGGGGAAAGGGAGAGCGAAAAAATGAGAGCTTAGGCTGATCATCACCGCCTGAGGCTTGAGTGGGGGTAGGGGCGGGCATATGATGAAGCAACAGTTCGCACCATTGATGGGCGATTTGTGCCCGAACAGAAGCCGGACCGGATCCGGACTATAAGAAATATCGAAAGGAGAACGACATGAAAGTTGCTGTGATTGGCGCCGCGGGAGGCATTGGTCAGGCTCTAGCCCTACTGCTAAAAAACAATTTACCAGCCGGTTCCGACCTGGCTTTGTATGATATCGCTCCTGTTACGCCAGGTGTGGCGGTTGACCTCAGTCATATCCCCACGCCGGTCACCATCAAAGGCTACAGCGGCGAAGACCCAACGCCAGCACTTGATGGGGCTGATGTGGTATTAATTTCTGCGGGGGTGGCCCGTAAGCCGGGTATGGATCGCTCTGACTTGTTCAATGTAAATGCCGGGATTGTTAAGTCATTGGCGGAAAAAATCGCCGATGTCTGTCCAAAAGCCTGCGTAGGCATTATCACTAACCCAGTGAACACCACGGTGGCGATTGCCGCGGATGTACTGAAAGCCAAGGGCGTGTATGACAAAAACAAACTGTTTGGCGTGACCACGCTGGATGTGATCCGCTCTGAAGCCTTTATCGGTGAGCTGAAAGGCATGGATCCACGTGAAGTGTCTATTCCTGTTATCGGTGGCCACTCGGGCGTGACCATTCTGCCGCTATTGTCACAAGTAAAAGGGGTGACGTTTAGCCAAGAAGAGGTTGAAGCCTTGACCCCACGCATTCAAAACGCTGGCACCGAAGTGGTGGAAGCCAAAGCCGGTGGTGGTTCTGCGACCTTGTCTATGGGTCAGGCTGCATGCCGTTTTGGTCTATCACTGGTCCGTGCCCTGCAAGGCGAACAAAACGTGGTGGAATGCGCGTACGTTGAAGGCAGTGGCGAGCATGCCCGTTTCTTTGCTCAACCCGTACGTCTAGGCAAAGAAGGGGTCGACGAGATCCTAAGCATCGGTGAGCTCAGTGCCTATGAGCAACAAGCGATGGACAAGATGCTAGAAACGTTGCGTAAAGATATTAAAATGGGCGAAGAGTTCGCGGCAAAGTAGCGGGCAATTCGACATTTTTGGTCAGAGAAGCGGCGCAACAGCGCCGCTTTTTATTTTGGCTAGGGGCTTATATTGAGCTAGGTGTTGCGGTCAACAGCTAAATGCGCCAACGCCACTAAGGCGTGTTTATACGGGGTATCTGGCAGCGTATCGAGCGCACGGATCGCTTTTTCTGATTCCTGCTCGGCACGTTTTCGCGTATAGGCGAGAGAGCCGCAGGCGTCCATACAGGCCAGAATCGCCTCGAGTTTATCGCGACCATTGCCTTTTTCGATGGCGGTACGGATCATCGCCGACTCTGCCTCAGACCCATGTTGCATGGCGTGCAACAAAGGCAATGTCGGTTTGCCTTCGGCGAGATCATCGCCCGTTTGCTTACCCATTTCATCGTCAGCGCTGGTGTAGTCAATCACATCATCAATTAACTGGAACGCCGTCCCGAGGTAACGGCCATAGTCTTGAAGGGCTTTCTCCGTCTCCGCGTCCGCCTCGTTAAGAATCGCGCCAATCTGGGTGGCTGATTCAAACAAGCGCGCCGTTTTAGAGTAGATCACCTGCATGTAACTGGTTTCTGTGGTATCAGGGTCGTTACAATTCATCAATTGCAGCACTTCCCCCTCAGCGATCACATTGGTAGCCTCACTCATTAAGTCCAGAATGCGTAACGAGCGCAGGCTGGTCATCATTTGAAACGAGCGGGTATAAATGTAGTCACCGACTAACACACTGGCCGCATTACCAAACAAGGCATTGGCCGTTGCGTTACCGCGACGCAAATCGGATTCATCGACCACGTCATCATGGAGCAAGGTGGCGGTGTGAATAAACTCAATAAACGCGGCGGCGGTGGTATGTTTGTCACCGTGATAACCAAGCGCACGCGCCGCTAATACAGCGAGCATCGGGCGCAGTCGTTTACCACCGCTGTTGACGATGTAAAAGCCGAGCTGATTGATTAGCGCGACATCAGAGTTTAGCTGGGCGAGGATCTTTTGATCGACCTGCGCCATGTCGTCACTAATTAAGGCTTGGATTGATTTGAAATCCATGAATATATCCGGGCGTTGTCCTAGTTACTTGCCTGCCGAGCTAACGAAATAAATCACAACTCACTAGCAGCAAGAGGCGAAATATTGCATGTTAATACGTTCAGAATGGCGTGAAACCTTCGTCAGTATCGGCACCAGAGCGGGTATTTAGCTTCGCATAGTACACCAGATAACAGGCGACGAGATAGCGCTCACACAGGGAAAATGTGCGGGAATTAATGCTGAGCACCTTTTCACCAATTTTCTTGCTTTCCCCTCTTGCCTCAAATCAATTTCTGCCGTAGAATTCGCGCCCTATTGATGAATTATATGCGCACCCCTTGTTGCTCAATAATGCAGCAGGCCGTGCGGAAATGCGGAGTAAAACATGTACGCAGTTTTCCAAAGTGGTGGTAAGCAACACCGAGTAAGCGAAGGCCAGACTATTCGCTTGGAAAAGCTAGACGTTGAAACTGGCGCAAGTGTAGAACTTGACAAAGTATTGCTAGTGGCAAACGGCGAAGACGTTAAAGTTGGCGCGCCTTTTGTTAGCGGTGCAAAAGTAACAGCAGAAGTTGTTACTCACGGTCGCGGCGATAAAGTGAATATCGTTAAGTTCCGTCGTCGTAAACATTCTCGCAAGCACATGGGCCACCGTCAGTGGTTCACTGAAGTCAAAATCACTGGCATCAGCGCTTAAGAGTAGGAGAGAGAAGAGATGGCACACAAAAAAGCTGGCGGTTCTACTAAAAACGGCCGCGATTCAGAAAGTAAACGCCTAGGTGTTAAACGCTTCGGTGGTGAGTCTGTACTAGCAGGTAACATCATCGTTCGTCAACGTGGTACTAAATTCCACGCAGGCAATAACGTAGGTTGCGGTAAAGACCACACTCTATTCGCTCTGTCTGATGGCAAAGTGAAATTTGAGACCAAAGGTCGTCATAACCGTAAATTCGTTACTATCGAAGCTGAATAAGCTTCAACGCCAAGCGAATTTTTGAAGCCCTGCCTTTTGGCGGGGCTTTTTATTGTGTCTGGTGATCACCGGTCAGTGAGCGTCTGATCAGAGCAGCACAGAAAAGCGGTCAAAACAGAAAAATGATCCTAAGATCGATAAGATCGCCATTCACTAATCTGGGATAAAACTAATTGCAATAAACGTGCGTTTTAGCGATTGGTGCGGAGAAGTTAGCATGAAGTTTGTAGATGAAGCGATTATTCGCGTCGATGCCGGAGACGGGGGCAATGGCACCGTTAGCTTCCGGCGGGAAAAATATGTCCCTAAAGGGGGCCCAGATGGCGGTGATGGCGGCGATGGTGGTGACGTCTATCTGCTGGCCGACGAAAACCTGAATACCCTGATCGATTACCAGTTTGAGCGCTTTCATTCTGCGGCTCGTGGCGAAAACGGTCGCGGTGGCAACTGTACCGGTAAACGGGGCGACGACTTGGTGCTGAATGTTCCGGTGGGCACGCGCGCCATCGATGAAGATACCGGTGAAGTGATTGCCGATTTAACCGAGCATGGCATGCAGGTAATGGTGGCCAAAGGCGGGTTTCACGGCTTAGGCAATACCCGATTTAAGTCGTCCATCAACCGCGCCCCACGACAAAAAACCATGGGAACCAAAGGCGAAGTTCGTCAGCTGCGTTTGGAGTTGTTGCTGTTGGCTGATGTGGGGATGTTGGGCTTGCCGAATGCGGGTAAATCCACCTTTATTCGTGCGGTATCCGCGGCGAAACCGAAAGTGGCTGATTATCCTTTTACCACCTTGGTGCCAAGCTTAGGCGTGGTCCGTGTAGCGGCTGACAAGAGCTTTGTGGTGGCCGATATTCCAGGCCTGATTGAAGGTGCGGCGGATGGCGCTGGGTTGGGTATCCGCTTCTTGAAGCACCTAGAGCGTTGCCGCGTCTTATTGCACATGATTGACTTGCTGCCCGTGGATGGTACCGATCCGGTCGATAACGCGTTCACCATTATTGATGAGCTGAACCAATACAGCGAAAAGCTGGCGGATAAACCGCGTTGGTTGGTGTTTAATAAAGTGGATTTGATGCCGGAAGACGAGGCGCAGGCGCAGATTGACCGCGTGCTTGAGGCATTGGCGTGGGATGACAAATACTATGCGATATCTGCGATTAATAAAGCGAACGTCCAACCGCTTATTTACGATCTGATGGCGTCGATTGAAGCGCTACCCGCGCCGAAACCTGAAGTTGAGCCGGAAGATGAGACAGTGGCGTTTAAGTGGGATGATCACCACGAACAGCAGCTCAATCAAAGTGATGACGACGATGATTGGGACGACTGGAACGAAGACGACTACGATGTCGAGATCATCTACAAGCCTTAATCTTATAAAGCCGTTACTGTTGTAGCGGCTTTTTTTATCTCCGACGTGGCGATAATCTGAGCACAACTTTATTTGCATCAAAGACCGAGATGACGCTGTGGTGAATACTGCGAGTAGATAAGTGCAACGAAGAGGGATTTTTGAGGTGGGAAAGCGGTTAACCGAACCAGAGCAACGGGCCATATCGCGTCTGGTGATTGAAGTCGGCCAGCGGCTATTACAGCATGGTGCGGAAAGTAAACTCGTCAGTGATGTGAGCATCCGTTTAGGGCGGGCGCTAGGGCTCGATAGCGTTGAACTGGCGTTATCGGCGAGCTCCTTAGTGGTCACCACACTCAGTCAAGGTCACTGCATTACCACCGCCAGACGTTGTCCCGATCGCGGGATTAATATGAAAGTGGTGACCGATATCCAGCGCACGGTCATTTTGGCCGAGAAAGGGATCCTCGACGCCTTGGCGGTACGTAAGCGCTTGAGCCGGATTGAACCCTTTCGTTACCCACCTTGGCTCGTGGTGGGGATGATAGGGCTTTCTTGTGCGGCCTTTAGTCGTTTAGCGGGCGGTGATGCGGTGGTGTTTGCACTCACGTTTATCGCCTCTGCCACCGGTATGCGGGTACGCCAGTTGATAGCTCACCGTCAATTTAATCCGCTTCTCACCTTCGCGGTCACCGCCATGGTCACCACCTTGATATCCAGTGTGGGGACCATAATGCATTGGGGCAATGAACCCTTCCTCATCATGGCCTCATCAGTCTTAATGTTGGTACCTGGCTACCCGTTGATAAACGCGGTATCAGATATGGTCAAAGGCTTTGTCGATATGGGTATCGCACGCTGGACGATGGCATCCTTGCTCACCTTGGCAACAGCATTAGGCATTGTCGGTGCTATGAGTCTCGTGGGGGCGTGGGGATGGTTATGAGTTTATTGCTCGCCTTACTGGAAGATATGTTTTTTGCCATGATCCCTGCGGTGGGGTTTGCATTAGTGTTCAATGTACCGGTTAAGGCGCTCAAATACTGTGCTTATGGCGGTGCCGTGGGGCATGGCTTACGCTTTTTACTGATGGAGTCTGGTGTCGCGATTGAATGGGCCACGCTGGCTGGGGCGACCACGATTGGGTTTTTAGGTGTGTACTGGTCGCAGCGCTTTTTGGCGCACCCCAAGGTGTTTACCGTAGCAGCGATCATCCCGATGATCCCCGGCGTTTACGCGTTTAAAGCGATGATTGCGTTGGTAACCATCAACAATCAAGGCTATAGCCCTGCTTTATGGGCGAGCCTTATCGAAAACCTCACCACAGCCGGCTTTATTCTCTCGGCATTGGCCATTGGTCTTGCGATGCCCGGGTTATTGTTTTATCGTCGCCGACCAGTGATTTAAGGAAAAAGGCACCTAGAATGCGCATCAGTTTAGTGGCTGCGATGGCAAACGATCGAGTGATTGGCAAGAATAACCAAATGCCGTGGCATTTGCCGGCGGATTTAGCGTGGTTTAAACGCACCACCCTTGGTCACCCTGTGGTGATGGGGCGTAAAACCTTTGAGTCGATTGGTCGTCCGCTGCCCAAACGACCGAACATTGTGATCAGCCGCGACCCTGATTTTCAGCCAGAGGGCGTCACAGTGGTGAGCTCGCCAGAGCAAGCGCTTGAAACCGTGGTCGAGTATGAGGAGGTCATGGTGATTGGTGGCGGTACCATTTATCAGGCGTTTTTGCCCCGTGCTGACCGTTTGTACCTGACCTTTATCGATCTCGACGTCGACGGCGACACCCGCTTCCCGCAGTGGGGAGAAGGATGGGTGAAAACAGAGGTCGGCGCCCATCCTGTGGATGAAAAAAACGCCTACCCCGTCACTTTTACTGTCTGGGATCGTGCCTAAGTGGCGCTATTGTCTGCCGCTAACGTAAAGCAGGCTTTATCTTCCCAACGAAGGAGCGTGAGCTTACCGCCCCATACGCACCCAGTATCTAGCCCATAAAGCTTGGGCTGGATGGTGCCATTTAACGCCGCCCAATGGCCAAACACCACCGACTGATCAAGCGGCTGGCGCGCCGGCACCTCAAACCAAGGTAACAAACCACTGTCTTCGGCCTGGTTGGGCGGCAATTTGCATTGCATATCAAGGCGGCCATCTGGGAAACAAAAACGCATGCGGGTAAAGCTATTGATGATATAGCGATAGCGGTCAAGCCCGGTGAGTGTTGGATCCCACTGATCGGGGCTGTCGGCATACATGTTTTCTAGTAACCAGCGCTGATCATCACTGCGCAATATCGCTTCTACCTCGCGAGCACAGGCGATCGCTGTCTTTTTATCCCATTGCGGGCTAACCCCGGCATGGGTGAGTAAAAAGCCACCGTCTGGCGCGGAGACATCCATCAGAAGCGGTTGCTGAGAAAGCCAGCCGAGGAGTTGCTCCCTATCTGGCGCATCGAGAATGGGCTGGGTGTTGTCTTTGGCTTTGACCGGTTTTATGCCATGGGCAACGGCCAGTAAATGTAAGTCATGGTTACCCAAGACAACCTGAGCTGCGTCACCGAGCTGATAAAAGTAACGTAATACGCCAAGGGAATCTGGCCCACGTGCGACCAAATCCCCAACTGAGTACAAAGTGTCTTTATCTGGGGAAAACCCGACTTGGGTGAGAAGCGCATCTAATGTGCGCTCACAGCCATGGATATCCCCGACAAGATAGGTCGCCATATGCCTCCCTGTTGGGGTTAGTGGAGAATGTTTGGCAGCGCGAGACGAAACGGTGCGATGTCGACTTTAAATGACTGATCGTCTTGACCTTGCATGGTATAAAAACCTTGCATCACACCCACAGGGGTCTCGATGATGGTGCCACTGGTGTAGGTGTATTTTTCCCCCGCGGCAATCTTGGGTTGCTCGCCGACAACGCCTTCTCCTTCTATTTCTAGCTCTTTACCATTGGCATCGGTAATGAGCCATTTTCTGCGCATAAGTTGCGCAGGGGCATCGCCGCGGTTTTCAATGGTGACGGTATAAGAGAAGACAAAACGCTCATTGTCAGGCTCTGATTGGTCTTCCACGTATTGGGTCGCGACGTGAATCTCGAATTGCGATTGTTCAGTGGCTTGCAAATCAAGGCTCCTGTTTATGATGAGTGATTGGCGTCCAACCAGTTAGCTAAGCGGGAGAACTGCGCCAAAGTCATGTGCTCAGGACGTAAGCTAGGGTCGATACCGAGATCGGTCAAGGTGTCCGTGCTGACTAATGATTTAAAACAGTTACGTATGGTTTTGCGACGCTGATTAAAACCTTCACGACACACGCGCTCTAACCATGACAAATTGGTGACCGGGTGTGGCAGGGTTTTGTGTGGCACCAGACGGACAACGGCAGAGTCCACTTTTGGTGCGGGTTTAAAGGCACTCGGTGGCACTTCCAATACAGGGATGACTTGGCAGTAGTATTTTGCCATCACAGTGAGACGCCCATATGCTTTGGTGCCCGGGCCTGCAGCCAGACGGTTAACCACCTCTTTTTGCAACATAAAGTGCATATCTTGCACTTGATCGGCAAACGAGAACAGATGGAACATTAACGGTGTAGAGACATTGTATGGCAGGTTACCAAAAATCCGCAGTGGACCTTGCTTGGCAAGCTCGGCAAAATCAAACGCCATGGCATCGGCCTCATGGACCGTGAGTTTGCGTCCCATAAATGGATGACTGCGTAGGCGTGCGGCAAGATCACGGTCAAGCTCAACCACGTTTAAGTGATCAACTTGCTCAGTGACGGGCTCAGTGAGCGCGCCAAGGCCTGGGCCAATCTCAACTAGATTCTCGCCGGATTGGGGATTAATGGCTGACACTATCCCATCGATGACATATGGGTCGTTTAGGAAGTTTTGTCCGAAACGTTTTCTGGCACGGTGGCCTTGATGGACTTTATCGCTCATGCTTGCTATCTACTAATTCAATGGCGTGGGAGATGGCCGTCCGCAGGCTTCCTGTATCCGCCGTACCGGTACCCGCTAAATCCAGTGCAGTACCATGATCTACTGATGTTCTGACAAAAGGCAGACCCAGGGTAATATTCACTGAGCGGCCAAATCCTTTGAATTTTAACACAGGTAAGCCCTGGTCGTGATACATCGCCAGCACGGCGTCTGCATCTTGCAGGTATTTTTCCTGGAAAAGCGTGTCTGCAGGTAAAGGACCGACTAAATCCATCCCTTGTTGGCGCAGATCATCCAGCGCCGGCTCAATGGTGTCGATTTCTTCTGTTCCTAAACAGCCCCCTTCACCAGCATGCGGATTCAGGCCGCACACATAAATACGAGGATGTGTGATGGCAAACTTTTCGCGTAAGTCTTGATGCAAAATGCCGATAACGTCGTGCAAGCGCTCACGGGTGATGGCCTTGGAGACATAGGCCAATGGAATATGGGTGGTGACCAAGGCGACGCGTAGCCCCTCAGTGGCGAGCATCATCACGACTTGATTGACATTGGCGTGCTGGGCGAAAAACTCGGTGTGGCCACTAAAAGAGACCCCAGCACGGTTGATGATCCCTTTATGAACCGGACCGGTGACAATCGCGGCAAACTCGCCGCTCATGTTTCCTTCCGCGGCGCGGGTGAGGGTATCAAGTACATAGCGGCCGTTGGCCTCATCCAGTTGCCCGGGCGTCACCGGCGCGCCAATCGGCGTCTCTGCGACAATGAGCTCGCCCGCCTTGTGTGCTTGCGGCTCAGTGCGGGGATCGTAGTCGCGTAAGCTGATGGCTAGCCCTAACTGCTTGGCGCGCTCAGCCAGCATCTGCTTATTGGCGACGGCGACAAGCTGATGAGGCCAGGCATGAAGCGCCATGGCCAAGACAAGATCAGGCCCGATGCCTGCAGGCTCTCCGGGCGTAATCGCGATACGCTCAGCTGTCATCGGTGAGCACCTCGACGTAAGCCCCTGCGCGTAGCTCTTGCAGCCAGGCCTGCGCTTCTTCGTTGAATTTTCTATTGAACAGCATGCGGTAAGCGCGATTTTTCACTGCCGCATCGGTTTTATCCACTTCACGACGATCAGTGACTTCGACAATATGCCAGCCATGTACGGTTTTAAACGGCTCGCTGACTTGTCCTTCTGGCAGGGCATCGACTTTGGCTTTGAAGGCAGGCACATAGGCATCTGTGGTTGACCAACCTAGATCCCCCCCATTGACTGCCGAGCCAGGATCGTCGCTGTACTGCTTGGCGAGATCGGCAAAACTTTGCTCACCACGTCGGATTTGGTTCGTCAGTTGGTTGAGCTCTTTCTCCGCGCCTTTATCACTCAGTACGATCGATGGTTTGATCAGGATATGACGCGCTTTCACTTCGGTGACCGCGACCGTTTCTAGCCCTTGTACATCGTCAATTTTGAGAATATGGAAGCCAACCCCGCTTCTAAACGGCCCGATGATCGCCCCTTTACCTTGGTTGGTGATCTGGTCGGCGAAAATGGTCGGCATTTCTTCTCGTCGCAACCAGCCCCAATCACCGCCGTCGAGCGCTTTGGGCCCTTTGGAATATTCCATCGCCAGTTCAGCGACATTCCCGTCATGGCGTAGAGTATCGACTAAGCGATGAGCTTGCTGTTTCACGCTTTCACGCTCAGCCTTGCTAGCATCGTCGTCTAACTTGAGCTGAATATGCGAAAGTTTGTATTTCACTTTTTGCATTTTTTGCTCGTTTAGTTGGCTAGCGAGCGTCTCGACTTCTTGCGGTAAAATACTAATACGGCGCCGTACTTGCGCATTACGTGCTTCGGAAATGGTGAGCTCACGACGCACTTGTTCACGGTATTGTGCCCACGCGACACCTTGCTCAGCCATTTTTTCACGCAGGGCTTGTACGCTAACCGATTGCTCCTTAGCAATGTTTTCAATTGCTTGTTGCAATTGGCTGTCGTCTATCTGAATCCCTAAACGTTTAGCCTCTTGCAGCTGTAGCTCCTCAATAATCAGCCGCTCACGCATCTGCTCTTCAAGCACCTCTTGCGGCGGCAATTCGCGATCGCTGTTGGCGGCATTAAGGGTAACGGTACGACGCATCGCCGTCATATCACTTTTTAACACCACGCCGTCATTGACGACCGCAATCACGCGATCGAGTGCTTTCGGCGCGGCTTGTGTTAAAGGGGTCAGCAACACTAAAACGCCAGTGATGAGGGCGTGACTCCATTTGTTCATGCTTTGTCCACTTCTTTTCATAGGTTCAACAGTCCAGACCACAATATGGCGGGTTAGTTCTTCAGGGCAAAAGGATTACGATAACCCAACGCATTACCTGAGTCTGTGTTGAAGTTAAAGCCACTGTCAGCTCCCAGTCCCAATAGGCTAAACGAGAGGGTCACGTTGTTGTCGTATTCTGGGTCTGCATTAATATCAGAGCGCGAGAGTAAGTACTCGTTATAGCTCAGGCCGACCACCCAACAATCCGAGCGATAGGTCAGGCTAAACTGATTTTCTAGCATCACGTCTTGAGTCAGATCGCGCCAGTATTGGCCTTTAAAACTGAGGCCTCCCCACAATGGGAAGCCTGTGACCACACCGGCTTGGGATAGGCCGTCATCGGTGAGTGCGCTGATATCGCGGTTAGGCAAGGTAGACTCAATGTATTCTTGGGCCACATAGCGATAACTGGTTTGCGCGTAGAATTGTTGGCGGCGATACTCGGCAATCACGTTACCAAATTGCATTTCACTGAGGTTGCTGTCGTACTGCATTGATGCCCGTAAAAACAGGTAGTCATCAATATTCGCTTCCCCTTCGAGCGCCCACGATGAATAGTCAAAGGTTTCTGCGTCTTGGTTTGACGGCTGATCAAAGTAATAAATTTGCCCGAACGACAGGTTGAGTCGCTCTTTATAGCCACCGTCGTAAAAACGTGTGGTCGCCCCGTAAGTCAGCTGGTTAGCCGGGTTAACATAATCAATGCTGCTAAATTGATTGCCGCGGAACAACCCATAGTAGTCGGTTTGTAAGCGTGCGGTATCGTAGCCACCACCACTGAAGTTGACGGGGTTATAAATATCCCCTTGTTCTACGTCTTTGATGTACAAGTATTGTACTTGAGGTTCGATCGTTTGGCTAAAGTGCCCCCCCATCGCCCAAAAGTTACGCTCTAGAACCACGCCGGAATGCAAGCGCACGGTTGGGATTTTACGCTCCACCGACTTACTCAAGGTCGCCGTCGACTCGGCATCTGGCATGGCATTGTCAAAGCGCTGATCGTAATGGGTGTAGAGCATGCTGGCTTCGGCCGTGGCATTAAACCAAGGGCGTGTGAAGGGCATGGTCAAGGTCGGGGCGAGATGTGTGCGCGTTGCTTCGGGTTTATTCGGGTCGTCGTTAGCAAACACACTAAATTGTGCCGGTACGCTGATATCCAACCATGGCACCACTTGCGGCGCGTAGTAGTTAAAATCGACTTGCGGCATCAAACGATACACGCTGGTATTTTCTGTGAGCGGTTGGAAATCTCTCACGCGCACGGTGCTGTTCCAATCTAAGCCGCGGTAGCTGATTTCACCGGTTTGCAGCAAGGTATTGTCTTCCCGTTTACCTACGTCCGAGTCAATGTTTTGGAAGTAGGTGATGTCACTGACCTTGCTGTAATCGGCTTGGTAGCGCCAGTGACCCTGTACGCCGCTGTGTGTCCAATTAAAGCCCCAGCGTGCGTCAAGATCTGGGTTACGCTGATCATCAGGCAGATATTCTGAGTACAAGGCGCCTGAGCCGAGTGGGGTTAAGTAACGCACCTTAGTATTGAGCTGCACACCCCGTTCCGACATGTATTTGGGCGTGATCGTGGCGTCAAGTTGCGGATGGATGTTCCAATAAAATGGCGTTTCCATCTCGATACCATCGCGATCACTCCAAGAGACTGATGGGTATAAAAAGCCCGTTAGCCGGCCATCTTCAACGGGCACCCGCAGGTATGGCAGATAAAAGATCGGCACATTCATCACCTCAAACCGAGGGTGATAAAGGTCAGCAAATAAGCTACTGTCTTCTTTTTCTATTTTCGAGGCAGAAAAGCGCCAGCTTTTGTCTTCGTCCGGGCAGGTGGTATAGGTGCCATCTTCCAGCTCATAGAAGGTGGTACCGTTTTTAAATACCCGCTTGGCTTCCCCTCGCCCTGGCGTACACAGCATCTTGTACTGCGCATTATTGAGTGTGGTGTCTTCGTTTTCTAAATTGGCTTGTAAATAGTCCGATGTCACCATCATCTGGCCGTCATTGAACACCACATCACCTTGAGCGGTGACGATCCGTTCTGGATCGCGCAAGGTCGCGGTATCTGCCGTCATTTTACGATGACCTTGGGTCACCTCGACATTACCGTTGTAGATGGCTTTTTCATTGGTTTGCGCTTCCGCGCGATCGGCCACCACGCGAATAGGCGCATTGTTCACATCTTGGGTTTGCTCACTTGCTGGAATACAGCGCGCCTCGCTATCAGGACAAGGTTCGTTGGATGATTCCGCATTAGCAAAAACAAGGGCTGGGCCATAAAGCGCCAGGCTAATCATGGTGGCTAAAAAGCTACGTGCAGTCGGTGACATTGAAGAAGACATTCCTGTTTTATCTGATTGCGTGGTGTACACGAAGGCAACGCATCAGTATGCTTTGGCTGCAAAATGCGATTATCATAAATCAATTTACGCCCGGCATCACCTGTAAATGTTCAGGGTGTGAAACTAGCAATGAGACCATGGCATGCGACTAAATGGCAAGGTAATTGGTGCAATTCTCGGCACATTGTTGGGAGGCCCAATCGGTTTTCTTCTTGGCCTTTTCTTGGGTCATCAGTTTGATAAAGCGAAACAGCGCGCGCGTTTCGGCGGTTTTGGTGCCCAAGGCCCACAAGCACAACGTGTTTTTTTTCACGGTACCTTTGCCGTGATGGGACATATCGCCAAAGCCAAAGGGCAGGTGACACAGGATGAAATTCGTCTCGCCAGCTTATTTATGGACAGAATGCAGCTGCAAGGTGAAGCCAGGCAGTTGGCTCAGCAGGCATTCCGTGAGGGGAAAGACAGTGATTTTCCGCTGGATGAAACCCTCAACGGCATTCGTGCTTTGAGCCAAGGGCAGCGTGATTTGTCGCGTGTCTTTCTGGAAATGCAAATACAAGCGGCGTTTGCTGACGGCGAGCTACATCCTAAAGAGCGCGAACTACTCTATGTGATTGCTGAGAAACTGGGTTTTTCGCCGCAGCAACTGGAGCAACGGTTACGGATGCAAGAAGCCGCGTTTCGCTTTAGCCAAGGTTATCAAGGCGGCTGGCAGCATCAAACCGATGGGCCGGGCGCACCACCACGGCAAAGTGAGATTGATGATGCCTATGATGTGCTGGGTGTTGATGCGTCGGCTTCCTCTCAGGAGGTGAAAAAAGCCTACCGTAAGCTGATGAATGAGCATCATCCCGATAAATTGATGGCAAAAGGCTTGCCGCCAGAAATGATGGAGCTTGCCAAAGAAAAGGCGCAAGAGATCCAAAAAGCCTACGATGTGGTGAAAAAAGCCCGCGATATGTAGCGGGCTTGTGCGTTAGTCAACCAGTGTATGTTGCGGCGATCCGCTTAAAAAGCCATCAATGTTATCCACCAGTTGGTTGGCGAGACGGTTAACCGCTTCATCTGCGCCCCATGCGATATGAGGGGTGACCAGCAGGTTAGGCAATGATGCGGCGATCAGCGGGTGAGTGTTAGGTGCCGGCTCTTCACTCAGTACATCCAATCCAGCACCGCCAATTTGACCCGTTTCTAGCGCGTGTAGCAGCGCGGTCTCGTTGACTAAGCCGCCACGTCCGGTGTTGATCAATATGGCATTCTCTGGCATCAACGCCAGCGTGTCTTGGTCGATAAGATGATGGGTGTTATCGGTGAGTGGGCAATGTAAGGAGAGCACATCTGCTTGGCATAGCACGTGTTCAAAAGGCAGATAACCAAGCCGGCATGCCTGTGCACCACGGTGCTCGGCGAAAACCACCTTCATTCCTACTGCGCGCGCAAGTTGTGCGACGGCCTCGCCCAATGCACCTTTTCCAATGATCCCCAATGTACTGCCGGCCACACTGCCAATAGGGTGGGTGAAAAAGCAGAACTGTCCTTGCTTTTGCCATTCGCCATTTTGGACATCTTGGTGATAGCCGAGGAGCTGGCGCTTGAGGGCAAAAATCATGGCAATGACATGCTCAGGCACCGACTGAGTGGCATAGCCTTGCACATTGCATACTTGTACACCATGCGCTTGGCAGGCCGCCAAGTCGACATTGTTTACCCCTGTTGCGGCCACCGCAATCAGTTTGAGTTTCGGGCAGGCGGTAAGCACCGTCTCATCGATCACCACCTTGTTGGTAATGGCGATATCAGCGTCTTGTAAGCGCGCGATCACATCGCTGGGTTGCGTTTCACCGTAGGCTTGCCAGTGATGTGGATACTGGGGCGTGGGCAGGACAATATGCGCTGGGATAGTGTTGCGGTCGAGAAAGACGATATTGACGGGGTCGTGCTGAGCCATGTTGATCTCCGAGTCTCAATCCATGGCTCTAGGGTGCGAGATATCGCGATGTTGTGCAATGGTTTCAGCTAGCTGGCCTGTGAATCCGTCGTTGTGCTCGCAAGTGGTACGGCCAATTGATACTCATTGGCCAAGCGGTTGTCGGGCATTGTGGGGTAAAAATCACAGGGAGCCTGAAAATGGAGCGTTTCACCGGTGGCCGGATGCAGCAGGCTGAGCTCGGCAGCATGGAGGTGCAGTCGATGGGTATAGGCGAGCGCGTCCGGGCAGGCATAAAACTCATCGCCGACAATGCTGTGCCCTATAGACTGCATATGCACACGCAGTTGGTGCGAGCGTCCCGTCAACGGGTACAGGGCCATCAAGCAGGTAGGTGATGAGGCTTGCAAGCAACGGTAGTGGGTTTGTGATGGCTTGCCATGTTCAAAGCACACTTTCTGACGCGGGCGGTTGGGCCAGTCACAAATCAGCGGCAAGTCAATGATGCCGTCATGGCTGTCGGGTTGTCCCCACACTTCCGCATAATAGAGTTTGGTGGGGACGCGGTCGCGAAACTGCGCTTTAAGGTTGCGCTCTGCTTCTTTATGGGCGGCAAAGGCCATCACCCCTGAGGTGGACATGTCTAAGCGGTGAACCAGCTCGGCGGAGGGAAACGCGGCTTTCACGCGCGACCATGCGCTGTCGTAATGCTCGGGATTGCGACCAGGGTTGGCCAGCAGACCACTGGGTTTGTTGATCACCACCAGATCCGCATCTTGATAGAGGATGTCTAACCAAGGGTCTGTCGGTGGATGGTATTCAGTCATTGCCATAGGGTTTATCGGGGCCGCCGGGCCCCGTCTCACTTTGGTTTATTGGTGGCTAACCACAACAAGGCGCAGCGCATCGAGTTCAATTTGTGCGTGCTGAATATGGTGCGACAAGGTACTGATTTGCTCGCGTAATGCGTCTAGCTCATCATCACGAATATTCGGATTGACCGTTTTCAGTGCCTCCAAGCGCGCTAATGCCTGCTGGAGCTCCGCCTCCATCTCTTGGTGCGCACTGGCTTGAATGTCTGCCAAAGCTTTTTCTGCCAGTGGCTCGCTTTTCTCAATCAGATTGTGGATCTGGCTTTGTACCGAGTTAACCATTTTACTGCCAAGGTGGCGGTTAACGGGGCTCAGCTGGCGATGAAAGCTTTCAAACTCGACATTGGCGGACAGGTCATTGCCGTTGGCATCAAGCAGCAATCGCACGGGTGTTTGCGGCAAAAAGCGGTGGATACCACTCGATTTTGGAGCCTGGGCGTCAATGGTGTAGATAAGCTCTACAAACAGGGTGCCCACTGGCAGTGACTTATTTTTGAGCAGTGACACCGCGGTGGTGCCGATGTTTTCGCTCAGCAACAAATCAATGCCGCCTCGAACAATCGGATGCTCCCAAGACACAAACTGAACATCTTCGCGACTCAATGCGGTATCGCGGTCAAAGGTGATGGTGCAGCCATCGGCAGGCAGTCCTGGGTAGCTGGGTACCATCATGTGTTCAGACGGTTTAACCACTAAGGCATTCTCGCCTTTGTCATCTTGGTTAACACCGATGGTATCAAACAGCCCTAAGGTGAAGGTGACCAAGTTAGTGTCGCCATCCTGCTCGGCAATGGTACGTGCCAATTGGTTAGCGGCCTCCCCACCGTGGGAGTGCATTTCGAGGAGCTTATCCCGGCCTTCTTCCATTTCTGCTTTTAAGCGCTGATTCATCACGGCACTGTCACTGATCAGCGCCGACAGCGCCTCATCCTGTTGATTGGCCGCGAGCAGCGTTAACAAGGTTTCGCCATATTGTTCAAATACCGCACGGCCGGTTGGGCAGGTATCTTCAAACGCATTGAGGCCTTCGTGATACCAGCGCGCCAAAATGGTCTGAGCCGTGCCTTCAAGATAGGGGACATGAATGGCAATATCTTGCGTCTGACCAATGCGGTCAAGACGGCCGATACGCTGTTCAAGTAAGTCGGGGTTCATCGGTAAGTCGAACATCACTAACTGATGGGCGAATTGGAAGTTGCGCCCTTCCGATCCAATTTCTGAGCAGATCAAGACCTGCGCGCCCCCTTCCTCTTGGGCGAAGTAAGCAGCGGCTTTGTCACGCTCTACAATCGACATCCCTTCATGGAATACAGTCCCGCGAATACCTTCGCGCTCACGCAGCGCTTGCTCCAGGGTCAGTGCGGTTTGCGCCCGCGAGCAAATAATTAGCACCTTCTCGCTGCGGTGGGCTTTTAAGTAATCCAACAGCCAATCAATACGTGGATCAAAGCCCCACCAGCTCGCGCTATCCCCTTCAAACTGTTGATAGATATCTTCCGGGTATAGGTTTTGCACGGCTTTTTGTTCGCTCGAGCCGGTGTTGCCCATCATGCCGGCGACCCGCATGGCGGTTTGGTATTGGCTCGGCAGAGCGAGCGGGTGCATATGGAGGTGGCGGCGGGGGAAGCCGCTGATGGCCGCTCGGGTGTTACGGAACAATACGCGTCCGGTGCCGTGGCGGTCCATCAGATCATCAATCAGTTGTTGGCGTGCTTGAGCGCTCTCTTCTGCGTTATCACTGTGTACTTGGGCTAAGCGCGCTGACAGCTCCTCGTGCTGCAATAGCTGACGTATCCCTGCTTGTGCCGCGTCGGTCAGTGGCGTATCGTCCAGCAGCGCTTCCACCGCTTCAGCCACAGGCGCGTATTGTTGAGCTTCTTCAACAAAGGCATCGTAATCATAGAAGCGATCGGGGTCGAGCAGGCGCAAGCGGGCAAAATGGCTTTGCTGGCCCAATTGCTCTGGCGTGGCGGTGAGCAGCAATACGCCAGGGGTGTGCTCAGCGATGCTCTCAATAATTTGATATTCGCGGCTTGGCGCATCCGGCGCCCACGTCAGGTGGTGGGCTTCGTCGACCACCAATAGATCCCAGTGGGTATCGCACACTTGTTCGACCCGGCGGCGGTTTTTGCGCAAAAATTCCAATGAGCACAACACCAACTGTTGGGTATCAAACGGGTTGGGGGAGTCGGCAAAGGCTTCCACACAGCGCTCTTCATCGAAAATCGAGAAATGCAGATTAAAGCGGCGCATCATCTCCACCAGCCACTGATGCTGTAAGGTTTCGGGCACCACAATCAGCACACGCTCCGCACGACCCGCCAGCACTTGCTGGTGGATGATCATGCCTGCCTCAATGGTTTTCCCCAACCCTACTTCATCGGCGAGCAGTACGCGCGGTGCATGGCGGCGACCGACTTCGTGGGCAATGTAAAGCTGATGGGGGATCAGGCCGGCACGCATGCCGGTTAAACCGCGTAATGGGCTGCGCAGTTGCTGGTGCTGATTGGTCAGCGCACGATAACGCAGGGCAAAACGGTCCATACGATCGAGCTGACCAGCAAACAGTTTGTCTTGCGGCTTGTTAAAGCGAATCTGGTGGCTGAGCAAGATCTCACGCAGTGCAACCTCATCTTCCCCTGTGTCGGTACGCTGGCCGTAATAGGTTAATACCCCGTCGTTTTCCTCAACGCGAGAGACGGTCATGGTCCAGCCTTCGTGGCTTTCCACCTCATCGCCGGGATTGAACATCACCCGAGTCACGGGCGCATCGTGGCTGGCGTACAGCCGTGTTTCATCACTAGCAGGAAACATTAGGGTCACGGTACGGCCATCAACGGACACCACAGTGCCGAGTCCAAGATCATGTTCCGTATCACTGATCCAACGTTGTCCAAGCGCAAATGACATAGGGGAAAACCTCTGAATTAACTCGATTGTCGAAAGACGCGACGCTATTCAATACAGCGTCGTTTAAATACTTTGCTATTCAGTGTGGCACTGAAAAAATTGGCCGCCAATAGTACTCGAACTTGTGAGGAGGGTCACGATGAAACTCAACGAATCTCATCAAAGGTCACGCTGACATACAAACGTCATTAATGGACGGCAAAGATAAAGCGTGAGCTGGCGCAGTAAAACAAGTTGGGCGCATCCCAACGGCCAGGTCTACGCTTATTTTAAGCGCTGTCACCGAGACAGTGAACTGCCGACACAGGAGGTGCCTATGGGCGACGCCGACCGGAAGCTGTTTGTACTCGATACTAATATTCTCCTCCACGAGCCTTTCTCGATTTACTCTTTCCAAGAACACGATGTCGTGATCCCCATGACTGTCCTCGAAGAACTTGACCGAATTAAAGATAGCAAACGCGATGTCTCACGCGATGCGCGTGTGGCGATCCGTGCTTTGGAAGATATTTTTAAAGAGGCCACGCCTGACGAAATTGGCGAGGGCATTGCCGTTGGTAAAGGCGATGCAACGGGCACCGTATCGATTCTCGCTGACTTTGAGATCAAAGAAACTGTCCATGCCTTTGCGGATAAAGCGGGTGATAATCGAATACTCAATGCGGTGTTATATCTGCAAACCAAACGCTCGCCACGTAAAGTGGTGTTGGTAACCAAAGACATCAATATGCGTCTGCGCGCCAAAGGGGCGGGGGTGATGTATGTAGAAGATTATCGTACTGACCAGCTGATTGATGATGTGCGTTTGCTGACCAAGGGGTTCCACCAATTTTCAGGTAGCTTTTGGGACAAAGTAGGGGAGTGCAATAGTCAAGCTTATGGCACAGAGACCTTACATACGTTGCCCTCTGAGCTTCTCGATACGCCGTTTGTGAACCAATACCTGTTGGACGAAAGCGACGATTTTGCCGCGCGAGTGCAGGCCATTGATGGCGATAAAGCGGTGATCAAAGATCTGAGCAGAGAGCGATTGATGCATCGTGCCGCGTGGGATGTGAAACCGAAAAATATCTACCAAGGCATGGCGATGGATGCGTTGCTCGATCCGAGTATTGACTTGGCGATCCTCACCGGTCCCGCAGGCTGTGGTAAAACCATTTTGGCGATGGCTGCAGCCCTTGAGCAGGTGGTGGAGAAAGGGATGTATGACAAGATTATCGTGACCCGCAACACCCCAGATATTGGCGAGTCGATCGGCTTTTTGCCGGGCACTGAAGAGGAAAAAATGTTGCCTTGGCTGGGGGCTGTCACTGATACCCTGGAAGCGTTGCACATGCATGATGAGTGCACCGATGGTTCGATGCGGTACATCATGGAGAAAGCCAACCTGCAGTTTAAATCGATTAACTTTATGCGTGGCCGCTCGATTCAAAACGCGTTTGTCATTTTGGATGAGTGCCAAAACCTGACTGCCTCTCAGCTTAAAACCATTATCACCCGGTGTGGGGAGGGTACCAAGTTAGTGTGCTCGGGGAACTTAGCGCAAATCGATTCCTCGTATTTGACCCCAGTGACATCTGGGCTGACCTATATTGTTGAGCGGTTTAAAAACTTTGAAGGCAGTGCGTGTGTGTACCTCAATGGCGTGGTGCGCAGTCGCTTAGCGGAGTTTGCCGAAGAGAATTTGTAGTGGATATCAGGTGGCGACCATCAGGCTGTCACCTTTATCCATGAGCTAAAACAATTCAACATCGTCCTCGGCGACAAAGGTTTTTATCACCCCAGATTGCAGTAAGTCATCATAAAAAGCGACCTGATTACGGCCGTTTTGTTTGGCGTGATAGAGCGCCTGGTCGGCATTGCCTAAGATGGTGCTGGTGCTCAGTTGCCCTCGCTCAATCTGCGTTGCCCCCATGGAAATCGTCACGGTTTGGGCGGCACCAAAATCACGCGCGTTGACATTAGCAATAAAAGTATTGGCTTTTTGCTCTGCCATGGCGCGAGTACACGGCTGAAACAGCACCACAAATTCATCGCCGCCATACCGGAACAAGGTGTCTTGTGAAGAAAAAGTCTGGCGCATCAGCGAGGCAAGTAACAAGATGACCTCGTCACCGAAAACATGGCCAAAGTTATCATTAATTTGCTTAAAGTGATCAACATCGAAGATACACACCCAAGGAACCAGGGCGCTGCCATTTTCACTGGCAGGGGAAGGCTCACTTTGCGCTAAGCGATCACAAATAAGATCCAGCTTTTTAGAGAGGACTTTGCGATTAAATAAGCTGGTGAAACTATCACGCTCACTGGCCATGATAATCTGCTGATAGTTTTCATAGATACGCGTTAGTCCAGCGACGAGTGCGCGTTGGTCCTTGCTAAGGCTTTTGGCGCGACCGCATAAAACCCCGCTGACACCTTCTTCTTTCTCGTAATAAATGGGAACGGCAATCAATACATGATCATTGGCGTAGTGTTGAGTGACCGCTTGTGTCGCCAGGCACTCATCAAGCAGGGCATCAATTTGATGAATGTTTTCTTGCTGAAAGGCACTATTGTCGTTGGTGCCGAGTACGGTAAAGGCAGGCTGCATGTCACCGCAGTAATCGAGCAGCACAACCTCGCTTATTGGGGTAAGCTCGGTCATTGAGGTCAGCAAGCTTTTGGTGATCGCGTCGACTTCTGTTTTAGCGGTGAAATCGACAATGGAGTCGAGGATTTTTATGCTGCTGGCGGCCACTGGGCGCCTCCTTGGAATCTTCCGTGTTTTCCTTAGTATAGAAGTCAATCCAAGTGGCGCCACCCATCACTCTTCGTCCGTCTTGCCCATGTAACCTTGCATTATCGCGGGTGGGGTCTCGAGGGTTTCGACAGGACAATGCAGGCGGACTTGCCCGTTATCCAAATAAAGAAACTCAGAGGCGATGGCTTGGGCGTCTTCGGGATGGTGAGTCACCATCACCACCGTTGTGCCTTGCTCTTGGGCGGTACGCTTGACCAGTGCCAGCATGTCCTTTTTTAGCGCAGGATCGAGTGCCGAAAAGGGCTCATCGAGCAACAATAAGGGTTGGTTGCGTGCGATGCTTCTACCCAACGCGATGCGCTGGCGTTGGCCGCCCGACAGTTGCCCAGGTAGACGTGACAGATAGTCTGTTAAACCGACGGCGTGGGCCGCACGGTGGATGCTGTCACGCTGGGAGGCGGTTAGCTTCAGTGATGGTGATAAACCTATCGCCATATTGTCGAATACCGACAAATGGGTAAAGACGTTGTGCTCTTGAAACAAGATAGACAAGGGGCGTTGGTGCGCTGGGGTTGTTGTCACTGGCTTGCCATTAATAGCAATCTCGCCACTATCTGGGGCAATCAATCCGGCAATCAAGGATAATAAGGTGCTCTTACCCGCGCCGCTGGGGCCGAGCACAGCCACAATCTCCCCCGGCGCTATTTTGGCATCAAAGGTCATCCAATCTTGCTGGTAACGATAGTGGACACTAGAAAGCGTCAGCATGCTTGTCTCCATTGAATAAGGCGCGTAAGCAGGGCATAACACCCCAAACTTGTGAGCAGTAACAGCATCGCCGCGGCAGCGCCGGCTTCCATTTGGTAACTGCCCATTAAGCGGAATAAATACAGGGGCAGAGTTTGAAAGTTTTGGCTGCCAAATAGGGCAATCGCACTGAGATCGCCCATCGATAACACAAAACTCACTGCGACACCGCGTGCAATAGGTGCACGTAAACAGTCCCACTCAATCAGACGTAAACGGGTGATGCCCCTTACGCCTAAGGTGGCGCACAGATTATGGTAAGACTGGGCAACTTGAAACGCGGGAGCACTTAGTACTTTGATGAGATAAGGCAGGGCCATCAGGGCGTTCACGGCCATCACCAGCCACAGCGCCAAGCTGAATACGTCGCTAAATTGGCGAAACAGCAAAAAAAGCCCGGTACTGAGGACAATACTCGGTACCACCAAAATAATCGCCCCGAGGGTTTCTATCCCATCCGCCTGTTTTTTGCGCCCATGCAACCGCCAGTGGCGGCTAGCGAGGATCACTGCGGCTGCGAGCACAAAGGCAAAGCTGGTTGCCCCAAAGGCAATGGCCAGTGAGTGCAGTGTTGCCTGCCACAGTGCGCTATCGCTGAGCACAGCTAATGCGCTGGGATTCAGCCCCCGAGCAATCACCACACCCAGTGGTGGTAACACCAGTAGCAAAACGAGACCAATCCATAGACTGTCCCAGCATTTGGCAGCACGGCTATCCAAAGAGGCGGGAAGAGGCAGTACTTCACTGGGCGTACTCGGCAGCGGGCGCGTTAACGTTTGCACGGTAAATGCGATGGCGCCACACAACAGCATTTGCCACAGCGCAAGGACAGCACCTGTTTGTAAATCGAAATCAAAATGAATGGCTTGGTAAATGGCCAACTCTATTGTGGTAGCTTTCGGTCCGCCACCCAGTGCCATCACGGTGGCGAAGCTGGTAAAGCACAACATAAACACTAGCCCGATGATATGGGGCAAGCTTTGGCGTAAATACGGCCATTCTAGGTGCTTAAAACGTTGCCAGCCCTTAAGTCCTAACTGGGTAGCGAGACGACGCTGATCAGCGGGGATCCCCTCTAAAGCTTGCACCATGAGTTGGGCAGAAAAAGGCAGATTAAAAAACACATGAGCGAGCAAAATGCCGCTTAAGCCATAAATAGAAAACGGCATAGCCACATCAAAATGCGCAAAGGCTTGCGCAATCCAGCCGCTGCGGCCATAGATGGCAACCAAGCCAAACACACCCACCAATACCGGTAGTACTAAGGTCATGGCGAATAGCTTAAGTAGCCATGCCTTGGCTGGAAACTGTCGGCGAGACAGTGCGTGGGCGACGGGTATCGCAAGCCCAACGCTGAGCACCACAGATAAAGTGGCCTGCTTAAAGCTAAAGTAGGTGACATGGCGCAGATAGGTATCTTGCCACAACGCGGTGAGCGCTAGGTCGTGGCTGTGAGAGAACAGCGCCCATAGCGCGCTGCCAATCAAAGCCACAACCAGGCTGGCCGCCATACTGCCCGGCCAGGTTCGAGAGGGGTTGAGCATGAAGGTTATTCAACCAACGCCGTTTGCCAATCACGTACCCATTGTTGGCGGTTACCCATCACTTCATCAGGTTGATATAGCAAGCTTTCTTCCGGCTTGTCTAAGGTATAAAAAGCGTCAGGTAAGTTGACATCAGTAACCGGGTACATCCACTGAGTGGTTGGGATCACAGACTGAGCCGCATCACTGAGCATAAATTGTAAAAACGCGTCTGCACGTTCCGGTTGATCGGTATAGGCTGATTTAGCGGCCACTTCGATTTGCATGTAGTGACCTTCTTCAAACATGGCGGCGGCAAAGCGGTCGTCATCATCGGCAACCAGGTGATAGGCTGGCGAGGTGGTGTAAGAAAGCACCATGTCGGCTTCTTTGTTAAGGAACATGTTGTACGCTTCGGTCCAACCTTTGGTCACTGTGATGGTGTTGTCAGCCAATTCGCGCCATGCTTGTTGATTGTTGTCGCCATACACTTTTTGGATCCAAAGCATTAAGCCTTGGCCCACTGTTGATACGCGCGGATCTTGGTAAATCACACTGATGTCGTCACGCTCCTCAATCAAGGCTTTGAGGCTTTTGGGCGGATCGAGTAAACGCGTGGTGTCATACACAAAGGCAAAGTAGCCGTAATCGTAGGGGATAAAGTAGTTGTTATCCCAACCACCAGGCACTTGCAGGCGCTTAGTATTGACCGCGTGCTCGGCGACAATGCCGCTACGCTCGGCTTCTTTCATTAAATTGGTATCCATACCCAGCACGATATCGGCTTTGGTGGTTTCCCCTTCAATGCGCAGGCGATTGAGCAAGGCGGCGCCATCATCAAGAGAGACGAATTCAAGTTGGCAATCGCATTGCTGTTCAAACTTCGCCTTAATTTTAGGCCCTGCTCCCCATTCAGCAATAAAGGAGTCATAGGTGTACACGGTCAGTGGGTCCGCGGCACGGGCACCCAGTGATAATAGCGATAAAGCAACCAGAGTGAGAACAGAGGTAAAAACTTTCACAGCACGCTCCTAAGTTGGGCGTGGGTGTTGAGGCAAGTTGATGGCAACATCAAGTCTCAATCCCTACGCCAGTGTTAGCTGGATCAGGTTCGATGGGTCTAGCGCGGTGCGCAATCTCAGCCGTGAGGCTCCCCAATGAGTACGAGGCCATTGTACTGATTGGCTTAGGGTTAACCAAGCCTTTTAGTTGCCGAGTTGGTTAAGGTCCCAGTTGTAGTCGTATTCCAATGTTACCTCTTGTGGCAATGGAATATCGCGATACTGGTTTATGTGAGCGATCACGCCTTGCTTATCGCCACCAAAGTCAGCCTCAAACCACTTATAGATAGAAGAAAGCCGCCACTGATTGCCTTGCTGACTTACGCCTTTGTCACTGTTAATAAAGGTGTAGGCGGCTTGCTCGAGCTGCGCCTCAAGCGCGTTTGCTTGGAAGGCCTTGGGTTGCAGGTTTGGGCAGCCTAAACTGGCACAATTGACTGCATAGTGGGTACGCGGGTCTTGCCATAGCGGGCGCAGAATACGGTGCTCAATATCATTCAAGGTAAGCGGCTCACCTGCCACCGTGACCACTTCATCATCCCAAGGCCCAAAGCTAAATAACCCACCGAGTTTGGTGATCGAACGGACTGGATAGGCCTCCAAAATCAGCGTCACCGTGACCGCATTGTAAAGGTTGACCCAATACGCGTATTGCTCGTTTTTGGTCAGCGTGCGAGGGTCGCGCGCGGTGAGCATGCGGATGTAATGATCGAGAGCCTTCTTGTCAGCCTCGGTGACCGCCGCATAGTTAAATAAGGTGTGCTGCCCCTGAGGTTGCAAATACTTATCCAGTAATACTTGCCAGCTGTGATGTGTGAAGGTCGCCTGGCTGTCAGGGTTATGCGCATCCCACATCGCCCAATACTCTACTTTGGGGGCCGCTTGGCTAAACAGCGGAAAAACCAAACAGAATAGAAGTATTAAACGTTTTTGCATTGCCCGTCCTTATTTTCAGCAAGCCTTCTTTTCAGACTAGACCAAGCGAATGCGTTGTTGGTTTCATGGTGAATGGAAAAAAGTGGGGGGGACCAATAAGCGCGAAGAAGATCGCGCTTATTGGTGGCGTGGGCTAAAGCAGGGACTTACGACAAAAAGTCCGGGATGCGCTGCTCAAAGCGCGAGATGTCAGCGTCGTGCTGAAGCGTGAGGCCAATGCTATCTAACCCCTCCAACAAGCAATGACGGCGAAAATCATCCATCTGGAAGCTAAAGCAGTGTTCACCGGCACGGATGGTTTGGGCGGGCAAATCCAGGGTTACCGTTGCGCCTTCATTTTCGTCCACATACGCAAATAAAGCATCGATTTGGCCTTCTTCAAGGGTCACCGGCACCATTTGGTTATTGATGCAGTTGCCATAGAAAATATCGGCAAAACTGGGAGCGATAATCACTTTAAAGCCGTAATCATCCAGCGCCCAGGGAGCATGTTCGCGGGATGAGCCACAGCCAAAGTTTTCGCGGGTGAGTAACACGCTCGCCCCTTGGTAGCGCGCTTGATTGAGCACAAACTCGGGGTTAGGCTGGTTACCCGCATCGTCTAAAAAGCGCCAATCGTGAAAAAGGTGCTGACCAAAGCCAGTACGGGTGACTTTTTGCAAAAACTGTTTAGGGATAATCGCGTCGGTATCGACGTTCGCCGCATCCAATGGGGCAACAATGCCGGTGTGAGTGTGTATGCCTGACATAAGGCCTCCTTATAATTGGTTAACGTCGACAAAATGACCGGCGATAGCAGCGGCGGCGGCCATCGCAGGGCTGACCAAGTGGGTGCGACCTTCACGGCCTTGGCGGCCTTCAAAGTTACGGTTGCTGGTGGAGGCGCAGCGCTCTTTGGGGCCTAAGCGATCGTTATTCATCGCCAAGCACATCGAGCAGCCGGGCAAGCGCCACTCAAAGCCAGCGTCACGGAAAATCACATCCAGCCCTTCTTGCTCTGCTTGGGCGCGCACCTGCTCAGAGCCAGGTACCACCATGGCATGCACACCCTCTGCCACACGCCGCCCTTTAGCGACCGCGGCGGCTGCGCGCATGTCTTCAATCCGTGAGTTGGTACAAGAGCCGATAAAAACCTTATCAATGCTGATTTGGTTAATGGCTTGTCCAGGTGTCAGTCCCATGTATTTTAACGCACGTTCTGCTGAGTGGCGCTCAATCGGATCGCTCATTGTCTCAGGGGCGGGCACAGTATCATGCACACTGACCACTTGGCCGGGGTTGGTGCCCCAGGTCACCTGATGATGGATTTGACTGCCATCGAGAGTGACCACGCGATCAAACTGTGCATCGGCATCTGAGTGCAAGGTTTGCCAATACGCGACGGCTTGCTGCCATTGCTCGCCTTTAGGGGCAAATTTCTTGTCTTTTAAGTAGGCAAAGGTGGTGTCATCCGGCGCGATCAGGCCAGCTTTTGCGCCTAATTCGATGGCCATGTTGCAGACCGTCATTCGCCCTTCCATCGACAAGGCCGTAATGGCGTCCCCACAAAACTCCACCACATGCCCGGTACCGCCGGCATGACCGACCTTGCCAATAATGGCTAGGACAATATCTTTGGCAGTGATCCCGGGGGCGGTTTTGCCCGTGACTTCAATTTTCATCGTGCGGGCGCGGGATTGCTTGAGCGTTTGGGTGGCCAGCACGTGCTCGACTTCTGAGGTACCAATGCCAAAGGCCAGTGCACCAAAAGCGCCGTGGGTTGCGGTGTGGGAGTCACCACAGACGATGGTGGTGCCGGGCAGGGTAATACCAAGCTCGGGGCCCATCACATGCACAATGCCTTGGTAAGGGTGATTCAAGTCATACAGGGTGACACCGAACTCTTCGCAGTTTTTGGCCAGTGTTTCCATTTGGATACGCGCCATTTCTCCTGACGCGTTAATGTCTTTGGTTTCGGTGGAGACATTGTGATCCATGGTGGCGAAGGTTTTACTCACTTGGCGTACCGGACGCCCTTTTTCCCGCAGGCCATCAAAGGCTTGTGGTGAGGTCACTTCGTGCACCAAATGGCGGTCGATATACAGCAGCGGCGCTTCGCCGGGCTGCTCGGTGACAATATGGGCTTGATGAATTTTTTCGTACAAGGTCTTGGCGCCTTGCTGGGTGTTTGCATTCGACATAGCTCGTATCCTTACGGGTAATTATTCTGCGCCTTGGCGGATATAGGCGGCGATACGATCGCCCATTTGTTCGGTACTGAGGGCAGGATGGTTGCCCGCCAGATCAGCGGTCAGCTCACCGGCCGCCAGTGCTTGGCTGACCGCATGCTCAATCGCACAGGCCGCGTCTTCTTCGCCTAACGAGTAGCGTAACATTAGCGCGGCGGAGAGAATTTGCGCCACTGGATTGGCGATATTTTTACCCGCAATATCGGGCGCAGAGCCGCCGGCGGGCTCATACAAACCAAATTTACTCGCGTTCAAGCTCGCAGATGGCAGCATGCCCATTGAGCCGGTGATCATTGCGCACTCATCGGAGATGATGTCACCGAAAATATTCGAGCACAGCATCACATCAAATTGCGACGGGTCTTTAATCAGCTGCATGGTGGCGTTGTCGATATACATATGGCTCAAGTGGACATCCGGATAGTCTTTGGCCACCTCTTCCACCACTTCACGCCATAGCATTGAGCTTTGCAACACATTGGCTTTATCGATTGAGCACACTTGCTTATTACGCAACTGAGCCGATTGGAAGGCAATGCGGGCGATACGCTCAATTTCATAGCGATGATAAACTTCCGTATCAAACGCTTTTTCCTCGCGGCCTTCACCTTCACGTCCTTTGGGCTCACCAAAGTAAATCCCACCGGTTAGCTCTCGCACCACCACGATGTTAAAGCCTTTGTCGGCAATGTCGGCGCGCAGCGGGCAAAAGCCTTCGAGACCAGTGTGGATTTGTGCCGGACGCAAGTTACAGAACAGCCCAAAGTGTTTGCGCAATGGCAGCAAGGCACCGCGCTCCGGTTGCTCGGTTGGCGGTAAATGCTCCCACTTTGGGCCGCCCACTGAACCAAATAAAATTGCATCGGCTTTTTCACACCCAGCCAAGGTTTGTGCGGGCAGCGGCGAGCCATGGGCATCAATCGCGGCACCGCCCACAGGATAGTGGTGACGTTCCAAAGTGAGTGAGAATCGCTCGCTAACCGCATCAAGCACCTTCTCGGCTTGCGTCATGACTTCGGGGCCGATACCGTCACCGGGCAAAATAGCAATCTGATGTGCGCTGGCCATGGTTATACTGTCTCCTGTTTTAAGTGGGATTGTTCCTTAATCTGGGCGATTTTGTCGGCGCGATAAATGGCATTGATCACATGCAGTAGCGCTTCACCTGAGGCTTCGATAATGTCGGTCGACACCCCGGTGCCGTGATATTTACGGCCCTTGTAGTTAGCAATGATGTCGGCTTGGCCGAGACCATCTTCTCCTTCCCCTTTGGCGGTCAGATCGAATTTATCCAGTTCAATGTCATAGCCGGTAATGCGGTAGATGCACTGATAAAGGGCATCGACGGGGCCGTTACCAATCGCCGCCTCGCGTTTCTCTTCGTCGCCACATTGCAACTTGATGCTGGTGGTCGCCATTAGGCTGCCGGATTGCACGCCTAAATAGTTCAGCTTGTAGAAGTCGTCCTCTTCTTTGAGGTTGTTGAAGAACATCAAGGCTTCTAAGTCATAATCGAACACCTGACCTTTACGATCTGCCAGCTGCAAGAAAGATTGATACAAGGTGTCTAAATCGTAATCTTGTTGGTCGTAGCCAAGGTTATCCATGTGGCTTTTCACTGCGGCACGGCCGGAACGGCTGGTCAGATTAAGCGCCTTTTTGCCCAAACCAATCGACTCTGGGGTCATGATTTCGTAGGTGTTTTTGTTTTTCAGCATGCCATCTTGGTGGATGCCGGAGGAGTGGCTAAAGGCATTGGCACCGACCACGGCTTTATTGGGTTGGATTGGCATGTTGCAAAGCTGACTAACTAACTTGCTGGTGCGGGCAATTTCGGTGTGGTTCAATCCTGTTTCTACGCCTAACAAGTCAGCGCGGGTTTTCAAGATCATCGCAATCTCTTCCAGCGCGCAGTTCCCCGCACGTTCACCGATGCCATTGATAGTGCCTTCCACTTGGCGAGCGCCGGCTTGAACCGCGGCAATAGAGTTGGCCACCGACATCCCTAAGTCATCATGACAATGGACAGAGATCACGGCTTTGTCGATATTCGGTACGCGGTTAAACAAGGTCGCAATGATATCGCCGAATTCACTCGGCACTGTGTAACCCACCGTATCTGGGATATTGACGGTGGTCGCACCGGCATCAATCGCCGCTTCGACCATACGGCACAAGTTATCTATTGGGGTGCGCCCGGCATCTTCGCAGGAAAACTCCACATCGTCCGTGTATTGGCGTGCATGCTTAACGGCGCGTACCCCCATCTCGACCACGTCATCGTAGCTGCGGCGAAGCTTATCTTTGACATGGATGGTTGAGGTGGACAAAAAAGTGTGGATACGAAAGGCGTCAGCGGCTTTGAGGGATTCGGCGGCCACATCTATGTCTTTAGGAACCGCGCGAGACAAGGCACAGACACGTGCATGTTGCATGTGCTCGGCAATGGTGCGCACGGATTCAAAATCGCCCGGTGAGGAGACCGGAAAACCGGCTTCAATAATGTCTATCTTCAAGCGGTCCAAGGCTTGGGCGATCTGCAATTTCTCTTTGACGGTTAAACTTGCTGACAGCGCCTGCTCGCCGTCGCGTAAGGTGGTATCAAACAGAATGACTTGGCTGTTCTCGCTCATGGGTGACTCCCTGTTGTGTTTGCTTGGCCGCCTTGAAGGGCTCTTTAATTGGCGCTTGATATTATTTTGGCGACGTTAGATACAAAAAAACCCGCGTCTGGCGCGGGTTTTTGAGATTTGGCATTCACTGTTTTCTGCCCAAAACCTACCCGCGCGACTGGGTCACGATAAGGAGGAGGATGAGGCGTAGGTGAAACAGTGTCATGCTGATGTCCGTCAGTAAATATTCTGTTACCAGAAATAACAGAGCGATGGGGAAAGCGTCAATCTGAAAAAAACAAAACCCGTTTTCTGCGCAATATAATGGTAAAAAACTGGTTAATTAAACTGGTTTTAAAACTAAAAGTTAGATTTTTGTACTGTGCTCTGGCGCGGCTTTGTCCAGTCTTCATTATTTTTACTTGTCCCAACGTGCCTGAGCTCAAGCGGCGACGTAAATTCATCGAGATGACCCAATAACGTCACCGACCTGTCATACCGGCTGACTAGAGTTTAACCATCAGCTCGCCGCATTGGGAGGCAGGATGAGAAGCTTTACCGCGATTCAACGCTTCGACCACACGGTGTCGACACTGTGTTTATCTCACCGCTTTAGCGCTGGCACAGCGAAAATAGCCCGTGCCGTTTCCCGTTCAGGTGACGGGCCACTCTATCTGGTGATTGGCTTTACTGCATGGTGGCTTCATGAGGCGGTCGGGCTCTGGTTTTTGCTCACAGGATTGACGGCTTTTGCCATCGAACTCCCGATCTATTGGGTACTTAAACGCAGCTTTCGGCGCGCACGTCCTTCGCAGTTACCTGCCTTTATCACGCCTTCCGATCTTTACAGTATGCCATCAGGCCACACGGCCGCCGCTTTTCTGATGGCCTCATTGCTGAGCACCTTTTTTCCTTCGTTAACCCTTTTGGTGTTCATCTGGGCCAGCCTAATCGGTATTTCGCGCGTGTTACTGGGCGTGCACTTTGTGAGCGATATCGTGGTTGGCGCTGGGTTAGGGCTGCTGTGCGCGACGTTGGCACACAGTATCACTTTCGATCTTTACGGAATAACAGGTATTTAATGAAGCTTTTATACGGTGTTCAGGGAACCGGTAACGGGCATATATCGCGAGCCCGCGCCATGGCTCGTGCCTTGGCAGGATATGATGTCGAGGTCGATTTTGTTTTTTCTGGGCGGCCAGCCGAGCGTTATTTTGACATGGCGCCATTTGGTGACTATCGCACGTTTACCGGCATGAGCTTTGTCAGCCGTGATGGCAAAATTGATATGTTAGCCACCGCGCGACACAATCGTTTTACACAGCTACGACGCGATATTCGCCAGCTTGATGTATCAGGCTACGATAAGGTTATCTCTGATTTTGAACCCATCAGTGCGTGGGCGGCGCGCCGGCAAGGGGTGCCATCGGTGGCCATCAGCCACCAAGCGGCGTTTTCTCACGCGGTGCCCAAACATGGGGAAACGCTGATCAATCGCATTATCATGCGTTATTTTGCGCCAACCGACTATGCCATTGGCTTGCATTGGTATCACTTTAACCAACCGATTTTACCCCCAATTATTGATACCACTCCGGTGGATAAAGCGGTGGCATCGTCCACTGCGGAGAGGGCGGTGCTGGTGTATCTCCCCTTTGAATCTTTATCTGCAGTCAGTGAGCTGCTGTTGCGCTTTAGTCAACCTTTTATCTGCTTTCACCCCGAGGTTAATGCCCCCTACCAACGTGAAAACCTTACGCTAATGCCCTTAGGCAAAGAAAGCTTTCACACGGCGCTGCATCAGTGCCAGGGCGTGATCGCAAATGGGGGATTTGAGCTTCCATCGGAGGCATTAAGTTTAGGGAAAAAGCTCCTTTTAAAGCCATTGTCTGGTCAGTTTGAACAGTTGAGTAATGTCGCAACACTTTCTCAGCTTGGGCTAGCACACAGTATGGATAGCTTGAATGCGAGCGCGGTACGTGAATGGCTGCAGGCACCGGCGGTGGGCGCGATTGGGTACCCAGATGTTGCTCAAGCATTGGCGGAGTGGCTGGTAAAAGGAGAGTTAAGTCAGACACGTAGCCTGTTTCACCATCTATGGGCTCAGGTTGACTATCCAGAAACGGTTGAGGAGTCGATTTTGGACTTTAATCGCTCATCAATGCGCATGGATCCACACCCACTCAGGTTGCAACGCTTGATTCGGTAGTGCGATGTGCGGCGCGCGCCGATAAGCTGCTTCCACAAGGCTGAATCACGTTTTTACATTTTTGCTAGAGCATTCACTCAATTTCTCTTGAGTTTGATGGTGCGCTCGGTAAACTCGCTGTCATTATTGAGCGTACATGTGTTCGCCAAACGGCGAGCCAAGAGAGACTCCGTGAACACCCAAAACCATATCGTCACGCGCATTCGCGATCAGATTGCCGCCCAAAATGAACGCGAAGCAATCCGCTTCCAACAAGACACGCAATGGATAAGCATTAGTTGGCGCCAGCTAGGCGAACGCATCGATCAGCTGTCACGCTGCTTACTCAACGCTGGCTGTCAGGTGCAGCAAACCGTCGCCATTTTTGCGCCGAACAGCGAAAAATGGGCAATGTTGGACTATGCCGCGTTGCAAATTCGCGCCGTACCTGTGCCGATTTACGCAACTAGCACCGCCCAGCAAGCCGCACACATTATCAATGATGCAGACGTGCAGTGGATTTTTGCCGGTGACGAACAACTGGAGAGCGCGGTTGCTGCCCTTGAACACTGCCCCAACGTCAAAGGGGTGGTTGCCCTAAGTCAAGAGACGGCGGTTCCCGCGCATCCCAAGGTGTGGGATTGGGCCAGCTGGCTATTGCAAGACGATCGCGGCTATCAAGCCGAGTTAGACGCGCGCATTGACGGACGATGCATGGACGATCTGACCACCTTGATTTATACCTCCGGTACTACGGGCGATCCGAAAGGGGTGATGCTGGATTATGCCAATGTGGCGGCGCAGTTGGATGTGCACGATCAAGTATTGGCACTAAGCCCCGATGATGTCTCTTTGGCCTTTTTGCCGCTTTCTCATGTGTTTGAGCGCGCATGGAGCTATTACGTCCTTCACCGCGGGGCGGTCAATTGCTATCTCTCCAACCCGCTTCAGGTGCGTGATGCATTGGCCGAGGTCAAACCGACGGTAATGTGTGCGGTACCGCGTTTTTATGAAAAAATCCATGGCGCTATCCACGACAAACTCAGTCGGGCCACCGGCGTTAAACCGCATTTATTCCGATGGGCACTGCGCCAAGGTGAGCGTCATGCTGCGCAATTACGCACCGGCCAGTCTCCGTCTTGGTGTCAGCAATGGCAATTGGCGTTGGCCGACAAGCTGGTGCTCAGTAAGTTACGTGCGCTACTAGGTGGCAAGATGCGTTTGATGCCGTGCGGTGGGGCGCGTCTTGATCCTGATATCGGCGCGTTTTTCCACGCGATAGGCATTAACGTCAAGCTCGGTTATGGCATGACCGAAACCACCGCCACGGTTTCTTGCTGGGACGATACCCGCTTTGATCCCCAATCGATTGGCCATCCGATGCCAGGGGCAGAAGTGCGAATTGGGACGGACGATGAAATTCAAGTCCGTGGGCCGATGGTAATGCGGGGTTACTTTAATCAGCCTGATGCGACTGCCGCCACCTTTACCGAGGATGGCTTTTTGAAAACCGGCGATGCGGGGTATCTTGATGCCAAGGGCAACGTATTTATCACTGACCGAATCAAAGAGTTGATGAAAACCTCAGGCGGTAAGTACATCGCACCACAGCGGGTGGAAGGCGCTTTGGTGCGCGATCATTTTATCGATCAGATTGCGGTGGTGGCCGAGGCGCGTCATTTTGTATCGGCCTTGATTGTGCCTTGCTTCGATGCCTTAGAAGAGTGGGCGCGGGCGGCCAATATCGAATATCAAAATCGCAAAGAGCTGCTAAAACACGCCGATGTCGTGGCCTTGTTTGAAAAGCGTTTGCAGAGCTTACAACATGAATTGGCCAAATTTGAGCAAGTCAAACGCTTTACCTTGTTGCCACAGGGCTTTTGCATGCACAGTGGCGAGCTCACGCCGACCATGAAACTGCGCCGCAAAGTGATCCTTTCACGTTACCAACATCACATTGACACCATGTATCAACGTTAGTCCTGGTGCATCAAAGCGGGGGAAGGTTTCTCATGGCTGAGAATCTTCCTTTGTTTTCGTTATTTGTATGCCTTTTCCCCCTTTTTCCTCCCCACGCCTGAATAGCAAATCTGGCAAAGTGTCGATTTTATAGTGGATGTTTCCAATTTCTTCCCCCGTGGTCAGCGTAAACCAGCAACATTCACTCAACATTTAGATTAAAAATGTAAATACTGATTAGCTAATAGACAGTTTTGCAAATAAAACGTTACATTGATTGCAGCTTCATCCGAAGCAGGCCAAGTGACAATCTAACGCCGCCTTACCGCCAGTATTTGGTTCAGATGTCCGCGTGGTGAGTGACCACCAGTACATCCAAGAGTAAGGGGCAGGATTAGGCTAAAAGTAAGTCCTAACTATGCAAACAGGGAGGCGTAGAGTGGAAATGTTATCCGGTGCCGAGATGATCGTGCGTTCCATGATCGATCAAGGCGTAAAACATATTTTTGGCTATCCAGGCGGGTCGGTACTGGATATTTACGACGCATTACACGAAAAAAGTGATATCGACCATGTGTTGGTGCGCCACGAACAAGCCGCGGTACACATGGCCGATGGTTATGCGCGTGCCACGGGGGAAGTGGGCGTGGTTCTGGTCACGTCAGGCCCAGGGGCAACCAATGCCATTACCGGCATTGCCACCGCGTATATGGACTCGATCCCCATGGTGGTGTTTTCTGGCCAAGTCATGAGCGGCCTGATTGGTAATGATGCCTTCCAAGAGTGTGACATGGTGGGGATCTCCCGCCCGGTGGTCAAACACAGCTTTTTAGTCCAGCGCGCCGAAGATATTCCCAATATTGTAAAAAAAGCTTTTTATCTTGCCGCGACAGGACGTCCCGGCCCTGTGGTGGTGGACATCCCCAAAGACATGCTGAATCCGGCGCAAAAGCATCCGTATCAGTATCCTGACAGTGTGCGTATGCGCTCTTACAACCCGACCACGTCAGGGCACAAAGGTCAGATCAAACGTGGCTTAAAAGCGCTACTGGCAGCGAAAAAGCCGGTGCTATACGTCGGTGGTGGGGCCATCATGGCCGACTGCGGCGAGCAAATTCGCCAGTTGTCAGAAAGTCTAAACATCCCCGTCGTTAGCACCTTGATGGGCCTGGGGGCGTTTCCCGGCACCCATGATCACGCGCTGGGCATGCTGGGCATGCATGGCACCTACGAAGCGAACATGGCGATGCACCAAGCCGATCTGATTTTTGGTATTGGTGTTCGTTTTGACGATCGTACCACCAACAATCTAGAAAAATACTGCCCCGATGCCACCATCATGCACATTGATGTGGATCCTTCCAGCATTTCTAAAACCGTGGCCGCAGATATTCCCATCGTCGGCTCGGCGGATGCGGTATTAAATAGCATGCTCAAATTGCTGGTGGAGCAAGGTGGCAATAACGACAGCGATGCGATCAGCACCTGGTGGCACAATATTCAGATTTGGCGTGAGCGCCAATGTCTGCAATATGTCGCTGATCCTGAACGGATTAAACCCCAGCAAGTGATTGAAACCTTGTATCGCCTCACCCATGGCGAGGCGTATGTGACCTCAGACGTCGGCCAGCATCAAATGTTTGCGGCACTCTATTATCCGTTTGATAAACCACGTCGTTGGATTAACTCCGGCGGCTTGGGCACCATGGGCTTTGGGCTACCCGCCGCCATGGGGGTGAAGTTTGCGCTGCCGGACGCGCAGGTGGTGTGTGTCACCGGTGATGGCAGTATTCAAATGAACATTCAGGAGCTGTCCACCGCACTGCAATACGACATTCCGGTGGTGATCGTCAACCTCAACAACCGTTTCCTCGGAATGGTCAAACAATGGCAGGACATGATTTACCAAGGCCGCCATTCGCACTCTTATATGGACTCGGTGCCGGACTTTGCTGCGATCACAGAGGCTTATGGTCATGTGGGGATGCGCATTAGCCATCCGTCCGAGCTGGAAGCGGGCTTAGAGGCAGCCTTAGCGATGAAAGATCGCTTGGTCTTTGTCGATATCAATGTTGATGAAACCGAGCACGTTTATCCGATGCAGGTACGCGGTGGGGCGATGAATGAAATGTGGTTGAGCAAAACGGAGAGAACCTAATGCGCAGTATTGTATCGGTTTTAATGGAAAACGAGCCAGGTGCCTTGTCGCGCGTGGTGGGCTTATTCTCTCAGCGTGGCTACAACATTGAATCACTGACGGTGTCACCCACCGATGATGCGACCTTATCGCGCTTAAATATCACCACCTCGGTGGTGAGCGACGCGGACCGCGAGCAAATCGAAAAGCACCTGCACAAGCTGATTGATGTGCTGAAAGTAAGCAATGTGACTGAAAGCGATCATATTGAGCGCGAGCTGGCGTTGGTGAAGGTGAAAGCCAGCGGCTTTGCCCGCGCGGAGGTAAAACGCACCGCCGATATTTTCCGCGGTCAGATTGTGGATGTGACGCACTCGCTCTACACCGTACAGTTGACGGGTGACAGTGACAAGTTAGATGCCTTTATTCGCGCGGTCGGTGAGATCACTGAGATCATTGAGGTGGCACGCAGCGGTGTGGTTGGCATCGCACGCGGCGAGCGAGCGTTGCGTCAGTAACCAAAGCCACTGGTCGAGGTAAGGAAAATGGCACGCCAAGGCGTGCCATTTTTGTGTCGGTTAAGCGGGATGAATCAAATACACCAAGGCCTCATAGGGTGCCAGTTGCATTTCTGGCATTAAGGGCTTGGTTTCTGGGTAATTATGGCTCACCAAGTCTGCGGTCGGGGCAGGGGCGAGAGGCAAGGTCGCCGTGACCGGTTCGCCATAAAAATTACACACCACCACCAGTTGGCTGTCGCCATTGTCGCGACGATAGGCGAGCAGTTGTGGGTGGTCAGGCAACAAGTCCTGATAATCGCCTTCACGGATCACGGGTAAGGTTTTACGCAGGGAAATCAGCTTTTTGTAGTGATAGAACACCGAGTCTTTATCCGCCAGTGCGGTGTCGACATTGACGTCAACATAGTTAGGCGCAGGCTTGAGCCACGGTGTGCCTGTGGTAAAACCGGCGTTTGCTGAACTGTCCCACTGCATAGGCGTGCGTGAATTATCGCGCGAGCGTGCCGCCAGGATGGCCAACACTTCCCCTTCTGGCATGCCTTGGTCGCACAGCAGACGGTGCATGTTGCGACTCTCAACGTCTTGATAGTCATCGATACGCTGATAGCCAGGGTTGGTCATGCCAATTTCTTCCCCTTGATACACGTAAGGCGTGCCTTGCTGCATATGAATCGCAGTGGCAAGCATTTTAGCGGACGCGACCCGATACTGGCGGTCATCACCAAAGCGGCTGACCACACGCGGCTGGTCGTGGTTACACCAAAACAGTGCGCCCCAACCTTGATTATGCAGGCCGTGTTGCCAAGTGCGGAAAAGCTGTTTTAGGGCCAAGAAGTCAAACGGCGCCAGTCGCCACTTCTCGCCGCCCGGATAATCGACTTTTAAGTGGTGGAAGTTAAACACCATGGAGAGCTCTTTGCCATCCGGCGCGGAGTATTGCTGACAGTGCTCCAGAGTGGTTGAAGACATCTCGCCCACGGTGACGCTGCCGTAATGCTGAAAAATATCCCGGCTGATCTCTTGCAAGTACTCGTGGACGCGGGGGCCATCGGTATAAAAACGGCGACCATCGCCTTGATGATCGTTGGGAAAGGACTGATCTTTGGAGATCAAATTGATCACATCGAGGCGAAAACCATCCACGCCTTTCTCGGCCCAAAAGGCCATTACGTCTTTGACGGCTGCCCGCACCTCAGGATTTTCCCAGTTAAGATCGGCCTGTTCGGTGGCAAATAGGTGGAGGTAATACTGGCCGGTGGGTTCGTGCCATTGCCACGCGCTACCACCAAATTTTGATTGCCAGTTGTTAGGAACACCGCCGTTAACCGGATCTTTCCAGATGTAGTAATCGCGATAGGGACTGTCTTTACCAGTCAGCGCTGATTGGAACCAGGGGTGCTCGGTCGAGGTGTGGTTAATCACAATATCCATGATGATGCGGATATCGCGCTTATGCGCCTCGGCGAGCAGGGTGTCGAAGTCGTCCATGGTGCCTAGGCTGGGGTCAATCGCGTAATAATCGGCAATGTCGTAGCCGTTATCGACTTGTGGTGATACATAAATGGGGGTTAGCCATAATGCATCGATGCCCAAGGTCGAAAAATAGTCCAGTTTTTCGATAATGCCCGGCAGATCACCTGTCCCTGTTTGTGTGGTATCACGGAAGCTTTTCGGGTAAATCTGATAGATGGTGGCCGTTTTCCACCAGGGATGTGCGTGCATAATGTCTCTCTTAACGCTAAAAAAGCGGGGAGCGTACTCCCCGCGGACGGAATGGGAATTAGACGACCGCCAATTTGCCTTTGCTGGCCTGGCGGCGATACATAAAGGCGGTGAGTGCGATTGGCACCAAGATGGCGATTAACATCGCGACTGCGTAAACACCCCAGAATTGTGGCTGGATAGATAAGATGCCTGGTAGACCCCCGACACCAATACCGTTGGCCATCACACCGGAAAGACCACACACAATGGCGGCCAGCGCTGAGCCAACCATCGCGCACAGCATTGGGAATTTGTAACGTAGGTTAATCCCGTACATGGCCGGCTCTGTCACGCCAAGGTAGGCGGAAATCGCCGCGGGCACAGAGATTTCACGTTCGTTTTCTTTCTTGCTGACCCAAATAATGCCAACCACCGCCGAGGCTTGTGCAATGTTGGACAGGGCAATCAGCGGCCAAATAGGCGTGCCGCCCATTTCCTGCATCAGCTGCAAGTCCACCGCGTTGGTGGTGTGGTGAACACCGGTAATCACCAAAGGTGCATAGAGGAAGCCAAATAGCGCTGCGCCGATAAAGGCGAAATCACCGGTCATCGCCGTGCGAGCCAAGAAGGCGACGCCGTTGCCGATTTCACGCCCAAAGGGACCGATAAGGGTGTGCGCCAGTACCACTGAGGTGAGCAGCGCGACAAACGGCACCACCACAAGATAAAGGTAATCTGGAATAATACGTTTTAACTGGGTTTCAATAAATGCCAGTGCCATCCCCGCAAACATGGCTGGGATCACCTGTGCTTGGTAGCCGACTTTTTCAATTGAGAACCAGCCAAAGTCCCACACTTCGGGCATCTCTTTACCGATAAGGTAAGCGTTCATCAATTGGGGTGATACCAGAGTAATACCTAGCACGATACCCAAAATGGGTGTGCCGCCCATTTTTCTCACCGTCGCCCAACATACGCCGACAGGCAGGAAGTGGAAGATGGCTTCGCCAAGCAGCCATAAGAAGCCGTGAGCGGTGGCCCAAAACTCACTGATTTCGGTCAGGGTTTTGCCATCGAACATGCGTATATCGCCGATCACATTACGGAAGCCGAGGATTAGACCACCGGTGATAATCGCGGGTAAAAGGGGAACAAAAATTTCCGCGAGGTGTGAGATGGCACGCTCAGTCAGGCTCATATTTTGGCGCGCGGCTTGTTTGGCCTCGTCTTTTGACTGGCCTTCCACCCCGGTTTGTTCTTCTAGTAGGGCGTACACTTGGTCGACATTGGTGCCGATCACCACCTGAAATTGGCCGGCGCTGGTAAAGCAGCCTTTGACCATGGGGAGCGCTTCAATCGCGGCCACGTCCGCTTTTTCCGGATCGTTTAGCACGAATCGTAAACGGGTGAGGCAGTGGCTAACGGTGGCGATGTTGTCTTTGCCGCCAATATGAGTGACCAATTGGTCAATGGCTTTTTTATCTATCTGGCTCATAAGCAATCCTGTATTGCTGTAGGGTATTCATTGGTAACGTTCCCACTGATTATGGATCGTACTAATCCGATTATCAGTGGAATCGTTCCCATTGTTTGAAAACCATCACACAGAAATTTGTAACTGCCTGATTTTTGGTGTTGGTTGAAGGTTAGGGTGTCACTAGGTGGCAAGGTTGTGTCCAGTGGCTAACCACGGGATCGTCGTCATCCAGCTGCTTGAGTAGCAAGTCGGCCGCATGTTGCCCTGCTTGGTGGTAACCTAGCTCCACACTGACGGCGCGTGGAAACATAAAGCGTAGCATGTCGTGATTGCCAATGCCGCCAATAGCGATGTCTTCTCGCCCAAGTGTTTGTAGGCGTTTCGCGACCCCCAGAGCGAGGGTATCGGACGCACAAACAATGGCATCGGTCTGTGTATTGATGAGGCTATCTGTGGCGTTGTAGGCGGCATGTAAGCTCATCTCACAGCGGTGTAGTCGTGGTGAGATCTGGTGGGTTTGGCAAAAATGTTGGTAGGCACCAGAGCGGGCGAGACCTGTGGTTTCATCTCGCTCATCAATCCCTAAGAAAGCAATATGTCGACACCCTTGATGATAAAAGTGATCCATCACTTGTGCGACCGCGCCTTGGTTGTCATAGCTGACGCTAACGTATTGATCACTATCGACGGCTAGCACAACACAGTTAGGGGCGAATGGCGCTAGCGCGTTGAGATCACAGCCAGAAAAACCAAAAAAGATAATACCGTCGACATTACGGCGTTTCAGCACATCAAGGTGAGCTTGTGCTTTTTGTTGTGAGAATTGGCTTTCCATGATGGCGGCGTCATAGCCTTTGGCATACAAGGTATTGAGCAGGCCAGTCAGTGCAGTGTTTTCTGAATTGGAGCTGAGTTTCGCCACGATCACCCCCACGACGCCACTGCGTTGTGCACGCATTGCACGTGCGGATTTAGAGGGCATAAAGCCATGCTGATCGATCACGGCTTGTACTTTCTCGCGTGTGCTGTCTTTGACCCGTGGATCATCGTTTAGCACACGAGATACGGTTGATTTTCCCACCCCGGCTAAGCGGGCGATATCCAAAATGGTCAATGCTTTTGTCATCTTGCTCTCTGCAGTCACACTAAATCAGCAGCTTAGTCGCCGCCTGTTGGGGGGGTGATGATAACAGGCGTGATTGGCGCTTGCGATTTATTGATTAATTTGTAAACTATTGCCTGATTTTTGAACAGACTTCCCGCTTTAGACTGAAATGATGATGAGTCACCCATTACTACAAACAATCAATAAGTGCCTAGTACGCGTTACCACCCTGACCTTGGCGGTGATGGCCGTCAAGTTTAGTGCCATCTATTTGGTACCGTTAGCGGTATTGATAAAAACCCACTTCAAAGAAATTGTCCACTGGTAAAGGTGCCGATCCTGTCTCCGACCACAGTATTTAGCCCCAGCCAATAGTGTTGATAAGCGCGGCTGTGAGCTTGTGGTCGCGCAGAGACAAGCCCGCGCAATACTGGCATTAAGCGCTGCCAACTGGTTGCAAATTCAAAGCCGATATCAGGATGAGTGAGGTAGCGTAAATGCTGGGCGACAAGCGGCTGTATTGCGTCTGCGAGATACGGGTTGATCCCGGCAAAGAGCGTGTAATGAAGCTGCTGATGCCAGTGCGCCACGGCCGCGACGTCACGATAATCCTTGGCTGGCAGATTCTGTAGGCTGTGCAGTAAACCCAGTAGGGTCAATGAGGTCGGCTCATCCAACCGAGGCGGCAGCCTATCCATGAAAGCGCCAACCATTGCCTGTATGCCAGACGCGAGAGGTTGCCAGTCTGTCTGACTTAAGGGCATTAACTGGTATCCGAGTTGGGGTTGGTAGCTGATGCGTCCCGCCATGGCGAGTAAATGCAAGCCATCACGTGCCGTTGCTGTGGTTAAACCAAGTTGCTCGCATAAGGTGGCGACGGTGAGTGAATAATTGCCGTGCGCATTCGGTGTTAATGTGAGCTGGCGGGTTAATACTGCTGCCCAAATATGCGCCATGGCTTCTTGTGCTTTGGTTGGTTTCATTGCGCTTCCTGCTGTGCCTTCTTTTATCATGCCACTGAACGGGTGATAAAAAAACGCCCCGAACGAGTCGGGGCGTGATGGTTTGTAAAAACCGCTTAGGTCTGCAGTAAACGTCTTATTACAGAACGTGTACAGAGGTGGTGTTGGTGGTACCAGACGGCACGAGTGCGCCTGAGACCATGACCACGATATCGCCTTTGTTCGCTAAGCCTGACTCTAGCGCGATGGTTTTACCACGACGGTAGAACTCATCGGTGCTATCGATGCTTTCGATCATCACAGGTGTCACCCCTTTGGTCAGACACAAGTGGGCGGCTGTTTTCGGGTTAGTGGTGACCGCAACAATGTTCGCGGTTGGGAAGTACTTACGCACTGAGCGCGCTGACTTACCTGCTTCAGTCGCAACGACAATCAACGGGGCACTGAGCTTTTGAGAGGTATCGACCGCGCCTTTACAGACCGCTTCGGTGATACGTAGGCGGTCGCTATCAAGGCGAGAGCCTAAGGCTGGAGACATTTGACGGTCTGTGCGCTCACAGATTTGTGCCATAATGCTCACCGCTTCTAATGGATACTTCCCTTTTGCCGATTCACCTGACAGCATCACCGCATCGGTGCCGTCCATGATAGCGTTGGCCACGTCACCTGCTTCTGCGCGGGTTGGGCGTGGGTTTTTGATCATCGAATCGAGCATTTGTGTCGCCGTGATAACCATCTTGCGTGCACGGTTACATTTTTCGATCATCATCTTCTGCGCGAAGATCACTTCTTCAACGGGGATCTCTACACCGAGGTCACCACGAGCAACCATGATGCCGTCAGATGCTTCCAAGATAGCGTCAAAGTTGTCGACACCTTCTTGGTTCTCAATTTTAGAGATGATCTTGATGTCGCTACCGCCGTTTTGCGCCAATAGCTCGCGGATTTCTTCTACGTCTTCTTTCTTACGAATAAATGAGGCAGCAACAAAATCAACGCCTTGCTCGCAACCAAATTTCAGATCCGATTTATCTTTTTCAGCCAGCGCAGGCAAGCTGACAGAAACGCCTGGCAGATTAACGCCTTTGTTTTCGCCGAGCTCACCGTTGTTGAGTACTTTACAAACCACTTCTTTTTCAGTCGTTTCTAGTACTTCCATCTCAAGTAGGCCATCATCAACCAGTACTGTATCACCCGCTTTTAAATCTTGCGGCAGACCAGCGTAGGTCACGGCGACGCGTTCTTTATTGCCCACAACAGAGGTATCTGTGGTGAATGTAAAGGTTTGACCGGCTTCTAGTAGCACATCGTCGCCACCTTCCAGTTTTACCGTACGGATCTCAGGACCTTTGGTATCCAGCAAGATAGCGGCTTGTTTGCCGGTTTGCTTCATCACATTACGCAAGTTGGCGATACGCGTACCATGCTCTTGGTAATCACCGTGTGAGAAGTTAAGGCGCATGACATTCATGCCAGCTTCAACAAGCTGAGTAAGCATCTCTTCAGATTCGGTTTTTGGGCCAATCGTACATACGATTTTGGTCTTTTTCATCGACACATTTCTCCGGTCAAAAATTGAAACATAAGCCTGATGCTTTCTCACAACACACCGAAAAGTGTAATTTTACCACGCACTTTTACTACTTAAGTGGCTGTGAAAGCGAATTTTTTTGCATTTTGCAATGACGTTACCGCAGCCAGGGTTGCTGTGGTGACGTCACTGTTTATCGATCGTGAGTATAGATTGTCTGCGGTGATCTGTGTTGATCACGGGCAATAAAGGCTTCATTGACAATAAAGCACTCAATAGTGCTCCTGTCTCATGAGTCTTCCCTTCCTTTAGGGCGCGTAAATTTACCACAGCTGACGATTTAAATCATTACAACCCGATGACAGCACACTGGTGAATCAAGATATTTTTATCATGATTACGCTTTCTGTTGATGTTTCCACCTTTACCATACGACGTATTCCTTTTTGCTGCTTTTATCGGCCATCAGTGGCCATTTGCATGCTTTCTGATGTGATCTAGCTTCCAATTTGAACTGGATCATGCTTTTTTATTAAGTCTTTTGCGTTCCCTTAGAATTTATCTACCATCAAGACTCTTTGAATGGACTGTCTAATAATGTTTGCGCGCACTTTTCGACTTTTGACAGGGATGCTGCTCCTGGCCTGCACGTATGTGAGTACGTTTGCATGGGCTGACGACGCCTATCTGTCAGAAGAAAAAGACATTTTAGTCGCCACTCATTCTTCGGTCTGGAAGCCTTACAGCTACTTGTCTGATAATGGCCAACCCAAAGGCTTGTTGGTCGACTTCTGGCAAGCCTACGGCCAATATAATCATGAGCCCGTACAATTTGTGTTACTCGATTGGGCCGACACGCTCGCTTATATGAAAGAAGGCGGTAACCGTGTTCATGCGGGGTTATTGAAGTCCACCGAACGCGAGGACTACCTCGATTTTGTTGCGCCTATTTTTAATATTGATGGTTCGTTATACATCCGCAATGAAGCGCGCGGCACCAAAACAGATACGCTTGTCGGCGGTAAGGCAGTCGGTGTTGTTGCAGGCAGTTATGAGTCAAGCTATCTCACCGAGCATTATCCGGACGTTGAACAACAGACTTACGCCAATAATGAGCGGTTATTTGACGCCGCTTTCAGTGGTGAGATTGATGCGCTAGTGGCGGATAGCCAAGTCGCTAATTTTTATATGCTCACCTTTGATAAGCCATTGACGTTTGTCGCAGAGCAAATCCTTTACACACGCCCGATTTATGCGGCGGTGCCCAAAGGCAACCAAGCCTTGCTCGCGCAAGTTCGCGAGGGAATGAGTAACATACCGGCGGAAGAGCTGTTACGCATCAAGCAAAAGTGGATCAATACCGAGCGCGTCGAGGCTTACCCGGCTTGGCTTATTCCCAGTATCGTGTTGTCGGTGCTGTTAGGCGCGGTGACCTATATCTTTATCCTGAAACGCATGGTGTATAAACGCACGGTCGCATTACGCCGAGCGAATGCACGTTTGCGAGAGTTTGCTAATACCGATCCTTTGACGCAGTTATTAAATCGCCGTGGACTCGAAACCTACTTTACCCGCTTAAAGCCGAAGCTGAGCCGCCAGCAGGAAGTAGGATTAATTTTGATTGACCTTGACCATTTCAAGCAGGTCAACGATACCTATGGACATATGCAAGGCGATAAGGTGCTGGTACATCTGGCGAGCTATTTAAAGCGATGTGTTAAAAAAGGGGCCGCTGCGCGTTTAGGCGGAGAAGAGTTTTGCATCTTATGCCCGACCCAAGATTTAGATGCCTTAATTGAAATGGCTAACCACATTCGCTGCGATATTGCGGACACGGTGTTTGAATTTGGCGGCGCCGATATTCGTGTCACTGTGAGCATTGGTGCCATTGTTTCCAGTGATGTGGTGGAGGAGATAAAGCAGCTAGAGCTAGATGCGTTGATCCATGCCGCTGATCTTCTCATGTATCGCGCGAAAGACCGTGGCCGCAACCAAGTGATGCTCGCTTCTTCGCAATCCGTTAATACCCCCATCGTCGAAATATAATACCGTTTACTGTCGGGTAAAGTGGGTAATACTTTACGCTGGGGAAAGCGCCTACTTATTCCCTAGCCGCAATGGCTAATGATTGCGCGCCATCCGTCCCGAAGCTGCTGCGGTGTCACGCATGTCTTTTTCTCTTTGATGCACCATCCTCCTCTTTTCTGCTTTTTTTGTTTTCTTTCCTTGCAGCGTTTTTATCATTAAATATACTGYATGTATATACAGGTATTTTGATAATGAAAACACTCGACCAATTAGCCCAACAACACGGCCTATGGCGCGCCAGTCAGCGCCCGTTAATGGCGGAATTACCCGATAAAAAAGCGACTGGTTACACTGTCTTTGATCAGCGCCTTGGCGGGCTTCCGTCTCCAGGTGTGACGGATATCATCAGTGACTATGGCGTCGGTGAGTTGCGGCTGGTGTTACCGGCGTTGTATCACGCGAGCGGCCAGCAGGTGGTGTGGATCCGGCCACCGGTTGAACTCAACGCAGCGATGCTACATCAGCAAGGCTACTCCACAGACAACACCTTGTTGGTGTCCCCCAAAAGCGATCAAGATGCGCTGTGGGCCGCTGAGCAAGCGGCGCGCAGTGGCGCGTGTCAGGCGGTAGTGTTATGGCCATCTTCGCTCACGGTTGGACAAGTGAAGCGCCTAAAACTGGCGGCCGAACATGGCCAATGTGCGGTGGTGCTGTTGCGCCGCCAGCAGACGTACTCATTGACATTACCGGTCGATTTAAGCGTGGCACTGGCGCCTTCCGCATGTGGCGTAACGGTCACGGTGCGCTATTGTCGCGGCCAATGGCCACCGGCCCCGTTTATCCTCGATTGGCACACGCAATGGCCCGCGTTGGTGACCAGGCCGAGTAATGCAGAGAATTTGCTTGCCTTTCCTTCACGGCAACAGCGGGAGCAAGCGTGATGTCATTGTGGCTGTATCTGCATTGCCCAAGCTTGTTGTTAGATAGCCTTTATGCGCCGTCATCGGTGCAAGCAGTGGGGCTGGTCAGCGAGCAAGAAGGCCGTTTAGTGCAGCTTTCTGTGGCGGCTAGCACGCACGGTTTGAATACCGGCATGGGATTAGGGGCAGCAGCGCTTATTTGTCATCAGCTCGCAGTCTATCCTTATTGCGCCGTGAAAGAGCAGTCCGCGCTTAAGCAGCTCGCCACACAGCTTTATCCGCTGGTCGCGGAAATCAGCCTTAATCCCCCTAAAGGTTTATGGCTACACGTGTCACCGATGTTGGCGCTATATCAGGGGTTTCCCCCGCTATGGCAGGCCGTGACTCAAACGCTGGTGGAAAGTGGTATTCGTTATCAGGCCGGGGTGGGCGAAACGCCGCGAGCCGCCGAGCTTATGGCGTATGGCCATGCGGGCAAGATCAGTACCGATCCTGAGCACTTACAGGCGGCTTTGCAGCAACTGCCGTTGACCGCAGCCCCTTTACCGGAGACGGTGAAAACCCAGTTTACGCGTCTGGGCCTCTCTCAGTTAGGTGAGCTTATCGCCTTGCCCACCGCTTCGCTGACGCGACGTTTTCCGCGCACTGTGGTGGATTATCTTGCTGAAGTGAGTGGCGCCCAGCCGACGCCGCTGCGTTATTTTCAGCCACCGCTGCAATTTTTTCAGCAACGGGTTTTATTGTTTGAGCTCAGTGAGCAAGCCCATTTATTGCCCATTATCGAGAATCTCGTCTCGGCACTGTGCCGCTTTCTTGAGCAGCGTAGTGCCTGCACCCCCGCGCTGACGTTGGGCTTTAGCTTGCGTGATGGATGTGAAGAAACCTTGCCGGTGATGGCTGCGCATGGCGAGAAAGACGTCGAGCGCTGGATGGCTTTGGTGCGTTTACGGCTGACGTCATGGCAAGTGAGCCAGCCAGTGACGGCAGTGAGTGTGCGCGCTACGCAAATTGATTGCCACCAGCCTGGACAAACCGATCTCTTTAGCGCGCAGCAAGGCGAGCAAAACCGTGATGAGTTGGTCGCGACACTGGCAGCCCGACTCGGGGAGGAGGCGGTTATGCGGTTAGCGTATGTAGATCATCACCGTCCCGAGACGGCCAGCCAACATGTCCCCCATCATCATAGTGCGTCACCGACGGCCTCGGCACCCACGCGTCCACGCCCAAGTTTATTGCTGCCGCAACCCACACCACTGGTGGGTAAGGTCACCTTACGTGAAGGGCCGGAACGAATTGTCACGGGCTGGTGGGAAGGTGCGCCTATCCAGCGCGATTACTTTATTGCCCAAAATGCCCAGCAACAATGGCTGTGGGTGTTTCGCACGCCAGAAAAAACCTGGTTTTTACACGGCTGGTTTAGTTAGACGGTGAAGCGATGAGTACGTATGCCGAGCTGGTATGTTGCAGCAATTTCACCTTTCTTGAGGGCGCCTCACACCCGGAAGAGCTGGTGGCGCAAGCGGCAGCATTGGGCTATCAAGCGCTTGCGATCACCGATGAATGCTCGGTCGCAGGGGTGGTGCGTGCGTATCAAGCCCAGCGTGATTATCCGCAGCTTTCGCTGATCATTGGCAGTCGCTTTCGCCTGCACGCGTTAGATGTTGTTCTATTGTGTCCTACCCAAGCGGCTTACCAAGAGTTGTGTCGGATTATCACCAATGCGCGGCGGCGCAGTCACAAAGGCGACTACCAGCTGAGCGAGTGGGACTTGATGTCGGTGCGTCATGGCTTGGTGCTATGGCTACCCAGTGGCGCGGAGAGTGATCATCACTGGGCAAAATGGCTGTTACGTTATCATGGCGAGCGCTTGTATCTGGCCGTGCGGCGCGATCTAGCGGATAACGACCATCCGTATCTGGCACACTGTCGCATGCTGGCAAGCCAGTATGAGCTTCGCGTGACCGCGTGTGGTGATGTGTTGATGCATCACCCTGAGCGGCTGGCGTTACATCATACCTTAACGGCGATTCGGCATCGCCAGCCTGTCGCTGAATTGGGAAGGACGTTATTACCCAATGCAGAGCGCGCCTTACGCCCGCTGTCTAAACTACGCTCTCTATTCCCCCCTGAGTGGCTGGCGGAAAGTGCCCACATTGCCGCTCAGTGTCAGTTTTCCTTGGCGAGCTTGAAATACAGCTACCCCAAAGAAGTGGTGCCGACTGGCGAGCCTGCGATGGCCTATCTGCGTGAGGCGGTCAAGCAAGGCGCACAGCAGCGCTTCCCTAAGGGCGTGCCTCGTGACGTGGGAGCCATCATTGAAAAAGAGCTCGCGCTTATCGAGGCGCTCGATTATCCGTATTACTTTTTGACCATTTACGATCTGGTGCGCTTTGCCCAATCGCGTGGGATCTTATACCAAGGGCGCGGATCGGCGGCGAACTCGGTAGTGTGTTATTGCTTAGGGATCACCGCGGTGGATCCATGCAAAGTCGATGTGCTGTTTGAGCGCTTTATTAGCAAAGAGCGCGACGAGCCGCCGGATATTGATGTGGACTTTGAGCACCAGCGCCGTGAAGAAGTGATCCAGTATTTGTATCAAAAATATGGCCGAGAGCGGACCGCCTTAGCGGCAACCGTGATCCGTTATCGGCTGAAAAGTGCATTGCGCGATGTGGGCAAAGCGTTGGCGATCCCCGCTAGCCAGATTGATTTTTTTATTCAAAACCTCAATCGACGCGATAAAACCCAGCCTTGGGAGCAGCAACTTCAGCACTTGGGCCTGGATCCTAAAAGCGCGAAAAGCCAACAATGGCTGTCGCTGACCCAGACATTGATCGGCTTTCCACGCCACCTTTCTCAGCATGTGGGTGGCTTTGTGATTGCAGATGGGCCTTTGTATGAGTTGGTGCCGGTGGAAAATACGGCGATGGCAGAGCGGACGGTGATCCAGTGGGATAAAGACGATCTGGAAACACTGCATCTGATGAAAGTCGATGTACTGGCACTGGGCATGCTCACCGCGATTCGACGTACCTTTGATTTGATTGCCCAAACCGGTGGCCCTCGCTTGAGTTTGGCGGCTATCACCCAACAAGGCGACGATCCGGCGGTGTTTGCACGCATTCAGCACGCCGATACCGTGGGAGTGTTTCAAATTGAGTCGCGAGCACAAATGAGTATGCTGCCGCGGCTCAAACCGGCTTGTTATTATGATTTGGTGATTCAAATTGCCATTGTCCGCCCCGGTCCGATTCAAGGTGACATGGTGCATCCGTATCTAAAGCGCCGTGATGGGGAAGAAGCGGTGAGCTACCCGTCCAAAGCGGTTGAGCAAGTGCTGGCGCGCACGCTTGGGGTGCCTATCTTTCAAGAGCAGGTGATCAAACTGGCGATGGTGGCGGCCGGCTTTTCCGGTGGGGAAGCGGATCAGCTGCGTCGCGCGATGGCCGCTTGGAAAAAAAAGGGCGGACTGGCGCCGTTTCGCGACAAATTGATCGCTGGGATGACCGCGCGTGGCTATCGCGCCGACTTTGCCGAGCAGCTTTACCGGCAAATCTGTGGGTTTGGTGATTATGGCTTTCCAGAGAGCCACTCGGCTTCGTTTGCGGTTTTGGCCTATGTATCAGCGTGGCTAAAGCATTATTATCCCGCCGCGTTTTATACCGGCTTGCTTAACAGCCAGCCGATGGGGTTTTACTCACCGTCACAATTGATGCAAGACGCCACGCGCCACCAAGTGCCTGTGTGGCCGGTTTGTGTGCAACACTCGGGGGCGGATCATTGTTTAGAAAAGATCGGCGATCAGTGGGGCGTTCGGCTGGGGTTGCGATTAGTCAAAGGGTTGAGTGCGGCGGCAATAGACCGGTTGCTGGCCCATCGTCCAGAGACGGGATTTGCGTCTTTGTCGGCACTGCAAGGGATAAATCTTGACCGCGATGCCTATCAAGCCCTAGCCAGTAGTGGCGCACTGGCATCGCTGGCTGGTAACCGCTTTCAGGCGCGCTGGGCGCTGATGGATCAGCAGCGGCAACTACCGCTACTGGCCGCCAGTGACGATGAGGTGGCGTTGCCTCATTCACCTTCCCAATGGCAGAACGTGATTGAAGATTACGCGGCCTTGGGGCTGTCGCTCACCGATCATCCTATTCGTTTGATGGCGCAAGCCGGCACGCTGGGCCGTTTTACTCGTGGTGTTGAGTTATCACAGTGTGCGCCACAAAGCTGGGTAGCGGTAGCGGGGGTGGTGACGGGTAAGCAATCCCCGGGTACGGCCAGTGGTGTAACCTTTGTCACCTTGGAAGACGATACGGGCAATATCAATGTGGTGGTTTGGGCGGGGACGGCACGGGCGCAATCCCGTGCTTTTATGCAAGCCAAGGTGTTGAAAGTGCATGGCATTGTCGAGCGACAGGGCGAGGTGGTGCACGTGATTGCCGGTAAGTTGATTGACCTGACTCCGACGCTCACCACCTTGTCGGTGACCGCGCGAGAATTCCGTTAACGCGATGCGCTAACCGCGTCGGGACAGGCGGGCGCCGGACACGCGGCCACCGCTTGAATACGCTGGCGATGCAGCTCATCACGAATCGCCGCCCCTTTAAAGCCGGCGTCGACAATCGGCTTAACCTCTACCTGTTGCGCGCAAGCAAAGCGCTCGCGTAAGGCATCGGCTTGTGGGTAGTGATAGTTTTCACGTCCCTTGCGGCCACGCACATCAGCTAAACACGCCAAGGCCAATTGCTCGACCCGTTCGGGTTTGCGCCACGCATCGATTTGATTAAATAGCGCCACCCAATGCTCGGGGCTGAGTTGATCGCACTTGTGAATTTTGGAGTGGTGCGAACTGACCACCAAGGCCAGATCCCGATAGGCGTTAGGGATACGTAGTCGCTCGCACAGATCTTTAATAACGGGCAGTCCGCGATCACCGTGTCCGCGATGGCCAGGCAAAATAGAGACAGGGGTGAGGGCTTTACCGAGATCATGGACTTGTGCGGCAAAGCGGATGCCTTTGTCATCCGTCAATGAGGCGGCATAACGGCTGACCATTTCCGTGTGGATGCCGGTATCGATTTCAGGGTGCCAGTTGGCCGGATTCGGCACGCCGTACAAGGCGTCGATTTCAGGAAGCACCACCGCAAGGGCACCACAATCGCGCAGCACAGCAAGAAACACATCGGGACAATCACTGCCGAGCGCTTTTTCCCACTCGCGCCAAACCCGCTCAGGGGTGAGGTGGGCGAGCTCGCCCTTGGCGACCATCGTTTTCATCAGCGCTAAGGTATCATCGGCAATGGTAAAGCCGAGTGGCGCAAAACGGGCGGCAAACCGTGCCACGCGCAGTACCCGTAATGGGTCTTCGCTAAAGGCGGGCGAGACATGGCGTAGAATGCGGTTGTGTAAATCTTGCTGACCGCCATACGGGTCAATCAAGCTGCCCTCTTCATCTTGGGCGATGGCGTTGATGGTGAGATCGCGGCGTTGAAGGTCCGCTTCCAGTGAGATATCTGGCGAGAAGTCGCAAATAAACCCGGTGTAGCCCTGGCCTGATTTTCGTTCAGTGCGGGCGAGGGCGTGTTCTTCGTGTGTGGTGGGGTGTAAAAAGACGGGGAAATCTTGGCCGACTTGCTGGTAGCCGGCTGCTTGCATTTGTTTGACGGTGGCACCGACCACTACCCAGTCTTTATCTGTGACCGGCAAGCCTAATAGCGCATCACGTACAGCACCGCCGACAAGATAATGTTCCACACCAAACTCCTTAATGACAAAGAGAAGACACAATCACGTTTGTGTCGCGAATGGGTTTAAGTATACATAGAGCCTAGCAGCACGCCCACCGTGTGCTTAGAAGGCCGCTATCAGGATCGCAATAAAAAAGGCTGCCAATGCAGCCTTTCATTCACGATTATGCCCAGCCGTCGCGGCGACGTTTTTTACGTGGGATAAGATGTGGCAGCACCAAGCCAAACAGTAAGCCACCGCCGGCTACCATGCCACCGTAGGTGAACCAACGCATCAGAAGATCATCTTTTTGGGTATCTATTTTGGCGCGTAAAGCACGGATTTCGCTTTGCGCATCAATCAGTTTTTTATTGAGTTCGCTGCTGTGTGCTTCCAGCTTCTCGATCTGCGCGTTGCGCTGTTTAAGGGATTCAGCCAAGCCTTTTTGTTGTGCTTTAGCATCATCTTTTGCACTGGCCAGCGCGGACTTCACCTTTTTCAGCTCTGATTCTAGCGCCGGCACGCGTTCTTTTAAGCCAGGTTGTGTGGTCACGTAGTCACTTTTTACCCAGCCTTTACGGCCACGGCTATCAACTACTTGGGTATAGCCCTCATCGCGATTGCGTTTTAGCACAGTGACTTTATCACCCGCATCGACACTGCCGATAATACGATATTGTGTGCCCGGGCCTGAGTGCATATAAGTGAACAAATCATCAGAAATATAGTTTTCTGCCATCGCTCGAGGCGCGGCAACGAGAACGAACAGCAATACGAGAGCAGAATACAGGTGTTTCACGTCTGGGGTCCTTTGCATAATTTCAGTGTGGGACACATCGGCTTTGCTGGGCATAGTGCCATAGGCGTAAAAGAAAGGGGAGCCATGCCCCCCTTTTTTTGACTGTGATTTGACATCACCGGCGCTTGTTACGCAAATAGCGAGGTCATCACTTGGTAAAAGATCACAGCCAACAAGGCCCCCGCGGGTAAGGTGATCAGCCATGAGGCAACAATATTACGCACCACACCCAAGTTGAGTGCGGCAATACCGCGGGCAAAGCCAACGCCCAAAACGCCGCCGACTAAGGTTTGTGTGGTTGAAATAGGGAGGCCAGTGCCTGAGGCGAGCACAACCGTACTTGCGGTCGCCAGTTGCGCGGCAAAACCACGACTTGGAGTAAGCTCAGTAATGCCCGAGCCCACGGTCGCCATGACTCTGTGTCCCATGGTGGCAAGGCCGAGTACAATCCCCGCGCCACCCATCGGTAAAATCCACCAGGCGATTTGTGCTTTTTCCGCTACTGCACCGAGGTTTTGTACCGTGGCCACAATGGCGGAGAGCGGACCAATGGCATTGGCCACGTCATTCGAACCATGTGCGAAGGCCATCGCACAGGCGGTGACCACCATCAATAGGCTAAATATCCGCTCAACCCCCTGAAACCCTTGATTTTCATCGCCGCGATACTTTCTAGAAATGTAATAAACACCAAAAAACATCACCATGGCAGAGAGCACGATGGAGGCGCTCACGGACTCTAAGGTCGTGAGGTGGAGGCCAACATGTTTGAGACCTTTTTTGATGGTGACCATCGCGATAATAAACGCGGTGAGAAACATATAAAGCGGCACGAAACGTTTGGCATTAAGCACAGGGCGGTCGGTATCAAAAATCAGTCGTTGTGCACTTAAGAATATAAAGTAAGCGAACAAGCCAGAGATAAAAGGAGTGATAATCCAACTGCCAACGATGCCTTGCACCGTATGCCAATCGACTGCATCTGCGCCAACCGATAGGCAGGCAAAGCCAATAATCGCACCAATGATAGAGTGGGTGGTGGAGACGGGCCAACCCATGAATGAGGCAAGTAATAGCCAAGAGCCAGCCGCCAGTAGCGCGGACATCATGCCAAAGACTAATTCCAACGGTTGGTCAGCATAAAAACTGGTGTCAATCACACCTTTGCGAATGGTGTCTGTGACCTCACCACCGGCTAAATATGCGCCGGCGAATTCAAAAATCATCGCCACAATAATGGCTTGCTTCACGGTGAGTGCTTTTGAGCCCACAGACGTGCCCATCGCGTTTGCGACGTCATTGGCACCAATACCAATCGCCATTAAAAAACCAAAAGCCGCGGCGACCATGATCAGTATGGTCCCGTGATTCATCAGGATTTCCATTGTAATACCTTGTTGTTACATCACTCGGTTAGGAACGGGAAAGCATGACCTCTAAGCGCGCACCCACACGTTGCGCCTGGTCAGCAATTTCACCGACCCACTCGAGGATTTTGTACAAGAACATGACGTCAACAGGGTTGTACTCCTGCTCAACGGCCATTAATGCTTGGCGAAGTTGGATTTGCATAGAATCGGTATCGTCTTCAATCACATCCAACTGATGAATCATTTCGGCGACTAAGGTGACTTCGCGCCCTTTAAAGCCAGTCTCAAGTAGCTCTTCAAGCTCGTTGATCACGCGGCGTGCTTGTGCGGCAGCATCTAAGCATCGCTGCACATAGGCGATAAAGGCATCATTCATTGAGGGGGGCATACGAAGCTGACGGCCTATCACGCGGCCGGCAATATCTTTGGCTAAGTTTGCCAGCTTGTCTTGCTGGGTGAGGAGCTCGAGCATGTCCGTGCGATCGACGGGCATAAAGAGACCTCGTGGTAACTTAAGCCGGATATTGCGCTTTAGGGTATCAGCATCTTTCTCAATATCTGAGATTTGCTGACGGAGTTGATTTGCCTTATCCCAATCTTGTTGCTCGCAAGCATGAAAGAAGGGGATCAGTAACTCACAACAATCGTTTACACGATTTACGTGACGCTGCAGTGGTTTAATAGGGCTTTTTGCAAATAGCCCAACAATTGTATTGACTGGCATAGCCGTAATCTACCTGGTTGCCTCGAGCCCAGAGGGCAAAAAAGAGAGGCGAAAAGTTCAACGATGGTATATCGGAGCGGCGATGGTAGCGCAGAACATAGGCTAAAGAAATAGCTTTTGTGATCTCTGCCTCAGTGCGCGTGATCAAGCCTGGTAGTGATAGCGCTTGCCGACAGGATCAATTGTTCATATCCTTGTCAGGCAATTGGCTATAGGTAACCGTATGGACACTGAGATAGAGCTCAAATTTTTTGTCTCTTCTGACTTTTCTCATCGCATTCGCGATAAAATTGTCAGTGTAAAACAGCTACAGCAAAGCCAGCGTGAGCTGGGAAACATCTACTTCGATACGCCAGATTTTACCCTACGTAAACACGATATCGGTTTGCGGGTACGTCGTTTTGATGGTGTGTACATTCAAACCCTCAAAACGGCAGGTCGGGTCGTGGCTGGGCTGCATCAGCGCCCAGAATACAACGCCGAGCTTAACGGACCTGAACCTGATCTTTCTTTGATCCCAGTCGATGCATGGCCCGATGATCTGGATGTTGATGCACTGAGCCAAGCTCTCCAGCCGTTGTTTTCCACCGATTTTGTGCGTCAGCAATGGCTGTTAGCAACGGATGACGGTAGCCAAATCGAATTGGCGAGCGATCAAGGCGAGGTCTCTACCGAAGCTGGCGACAAGGATGTGATTTCTGAGGTGGAGCTGGAGCTGATTTCCGGACAAACCGACGCCTTGTTCTCGCTGGCACGCAGCCTGGCGGATGAAGGTGGCCTACGCCTCGGAAATTTGAGCAAGGCGGCGCGTGGCTACCGCCTGGCAACCGGCTATCAGGGTGATCCGGTTAAAGCCTTATCCATCGTTAAACTCGGCGCTGATGATAGCCAAGAAAAAGCCCTGATTCGGATCCTCGAGCATGCGTTGAATCACTGGCATTATCACGAGCAAATCTACATTGAGCGTGAGTCCCTTGAGGCGTTACAAGAAATTCGCTATGCCGTCTTGTTGATCCGACAGGCGTTTGTCTTATTCGGCAGTGTGGTGCCGCGCCGAGCAAGCAGTTTACTCCGTCAAGAGCTGCAATGGTTTGAGGGTGAACTGGCGTGGCTCGATGATGCTCGGACGAATGCCCGGCTGTGTGAAGACAAAGGCCAATATCTGCGTAAATTAAACGCGCGAAAAACCTTGGTGAAAAGCTTGAAGGTCGAACAAGCGAGGTTGCCTGAACGAGAGGACATTGTCGCGCTGCTACATACATCGCGGTATTGCAATTTACTGCTCGATTTAAGTCGCTGGATCCTCTCGAAAGGTTGGCAACCGTTTTTAGATGATAAAGCGGCGGATAAGCTTGCCCAACCGATTCAACGTTTGGCCGACAAAGCACTGCCAGAGTCTTGGCACGAGTTGCTTGACGCATTTGATGAAACTAAACCACTGACGCGGCACGACTACTTTGACCAATACCCTCGCTTGCAACGCAATTTGTTGCTAGGCACTTGCTTGGCCTCTTTGTATGACAAAAGTCGGCGTAAAGCCTTCCGCTTGCCTTGGCTCGATATGTTGCAAGGCATTGAAGAGCTGCGCTTGCTCGAGCCGGTGCGTGATCGAGTGGTCGAGATTGACGATGAAGAGGATAAAAAACAAGCAGAGAAGTGGTTGGCACGTAAAGAAGAGTCACTGTTTCATGCGATGACGCAAAGCCGTCAAACGGGATTGCGTCTTACTCCTTATTGGCAAGAGTAAGCGAACGAGAGTGATAAAAAAGCAACCTGGAGGTTGCTTTTTTTATGTGTGCCTTTATGCGGTTACCTTGCTTGAGTATCCAGTTTCAATGTCTGAGGCGATTCGATAAAACCGCCTCTAGGATCAATATATTTGGCGCTTTTTTACGTTATAAACAGGCAAGATGCGTGATGATAATTTGATTAACTTATCATTATGGGCATTGTTTATGGGCAAATTTCACAAATACGGTAAACAAGGATTCAGTGAGGGTGACGTTTGCCGATATAACATCACTCAGTATTAATAATCGCCCGTTTGGCAGTCAGTTGGCTTAATAACGGACATGGAGCTTTCAGGATTATGGCTAAACATAACTTTTATACGTGGGAAAAACCCGTTACCAATCTGCGCTTGATCCCAAAACTCGTGATTCTCATGGTCTTTAGTACCATTATTCTGGTCGGTAAGCAGATGTGGGATGCGAACACGTTTCGCCAGTCCGTGATTGAGTTCACCCTGAATCAGACCCAAGAATTAGCGCGATCCAGCGCTGCAATGACAGGTGCCCTCATCGATCAGCCGGATGGGGAACGCTTGATGCGAGAGGCGGTGGATACCATGAACGCCGAATTCAGCGAAGGGGCGTATTTATATTTGGTCAATGGCACTACTCGCCAGGTCTGGTCTCACCCTTCAATGCGCCAGTTTGACGCGTTGCGCGTGCCGGATGAAAGCACCGGAACCGATGTCGCTGACTTGTTTCTCAATCAGTCAGGCGCGTTTAGCTATACCGTTTATGACGGTGGCCGTCATGGCTATGCCGTGCCCGTAGGCGGCAGTGATTGGTGGCTCGTGGCATCACAACCGACGTCTGAGGCGCAGGCGTATTACCAAGATTATATGATTCAGGTCGCGTGGCAAACCGCGCTGATGATTGTCTCTTTCATGGTTATTTTGTTGGGCGGCTCCAATATTATGCTGCGGCAAATTAATTATCTTACCGATAGAATTCGGGCGCTCGCCAACCGCGATCTCAGTGAACCGATTGAGATGAATAGCCGGGACGAGTTTGGTGATTTAGCGCGTGAGCTGGAAAGATCGCGTCAGCAATTGGTGGATGTGATTAACGCGCAGCGCCAAGCGTCGGATGATCTTTCTTCTCTGGCTGAGATTATGACGATCAGCATGTCGGAAACCAAAGAGTCATCGCAAGAGCAATTCTCTGAGATGGATCAGCTTGCCTCGGCGATGAGTGAGATGAGTGCGACCGTGCAAACCGTCGCTGAGCATACTCGAGAGGCGGCCAAAGCGACCGAAACCTCTAGCCAACAGGCGAACAGTGGTCAAGAGCACGTGAGCAGTACCATCAAAACCATCAATGAGCTGTCCAATGACATCAGCGAATCATCCCAGGTCGTGGGGCAGGTCGATGCCCAGGTGGAGAAAATCGGTACTGTCGTGGTCACTATTCAAGGAATTTCAGAGCAAACCAATCTACTGGCACTCAATGCCGCGATAGAAGCCGCACGCGCGGGCGATACGGGGCGTGGTTTTGCGGTGGTGGCGGATGAAGTACGCAAGCTGGCGCAACACACCCAAGAAGCCACGGTGGAAATTCAAGATATGATCACCCAGTTGCAGCAAAGTGCGCAAAAAGCGGTGGGCTTGATGGATCGCAGTGTTTCCGAGGCCAAGACAGGCGTCGAGTCAGTGAGCCAGGCTGGCGGAGAGCTTGAGCAAATCGTCACGCAAATCCAATCGCTTAATGACATGAACTTCCAAATCGCCTCATCGGCGGAACAACAAGCGTCAGTAGCCGGTGAGATGAACCAAAACCTCACCAATGTTAAAGATTTGGTCCAGGCATCGGTGACAGTGGCGTCTGAGCTGCATGAAACGGCAGAGATGGTTGAACAAAGTGCACAATCACTCAAAGATAAAATTGAGGCCTTTAAAGTCTAACCACGTTTGAGGTTTTATCCGTAATCAACAACGGCTCGCTGCATCGGTGAGCCGTTTTTGTTAGTGTCGATACAGGACGATAGCAAAAGGACTGCCCATGGTACTCTCTGACTCTCTTGCCGCTTGCTTGCATCAGCACTGGATACGATTAAATGAATTTGCCCCTGAGGCCGTGCCGCAGTGGCAAGGCACGGCGCGTGAGCAACTCGAGCAGGCTTTAGCGTGTAGCGAGTTTGTCGCCAAGGCATTAACCCAAACCTCTGGACTTCTCGACTGGCTGTATCAGCATCGCCAGCAAGCCTCGCGTGAGCAGACATACCAAGCGGAGTTGAGCCAGGCGTTGGAAGCGGTGACGGATGAGAGCGAGTTTCACCGTCAACTCCGCCAGCACCGCCAGCGTGAGCTCGTATGGATTGCGTGGCAGGAAATCCACAATCAATGGCCGGTTGAGCAAGGTTTACAGCATCTATCAGCCCTTGCGGAAGCGCAAATATTATCAGCTTATCAATGGCTCTATCAGCGCGGCTGTCACGACTGGGGCACACCCATGAGCCCCGAGGGGGAGCCGCAGCCGATGCTGATTTTGGGCATGGGCAAACTTGGTGGTGGCGAGCTCAACTTCTCTTCAGACATCGACCTGATCTTTACTTACCCTGAGGCGGGAGAAACCCAGGGCGCGAGAAAAAGCATCGCCAATGCCCAGTTCTTTACCCGGCTAGGGCAGCGCTTGATCAAAGCGCTTGATCAACCCACGGTGGACGGTTTTTGTTATCGGGTTGATATGCGTCTTCGTCCCTTTGGGGATAGTGGCCCTTTAGTGATGAGCTTTTCCGCACTCGAAGATTACTACCAAGAACAAGGGCGTGATTGGGAGCGCTATGCGATGGTGAAGGCGCGCGTCATGGGGAAAGAGCAGTATGACTGCTATCAAACGCTACGGCAGATGCTACGCCCGTTTGTCTTCCGTCGTTACATCGATTTTAGTGCGATTCAAGCGTTGCGGCGGATGAAACAGTTAATCCAACGAGAGGTACGTCGGCGTGGCTTAACGGATAATATTAAGCTTGGTGCGGGGGGGATTCGTGAGATTGAATTTATTGCTCAGTCGTTTCAGCTTATTCGTGGCGGCCGAGAGCCCAGTTTGCGTCAGCGCGGCTTGCTCGACACCTTAGATGCGATTGCGGAACTGGAATTATTGCCTACCGCTGAGGTGAGCCAATTAAAGGCCGCGTATTGCTATTTGCGTCGCGTTGAAAACCTCCTACAAGCCATTGATGACAACCAAACGCAGACCCTGCCCGATAACGACCTTGATCGTGAGCGGCTTTGTCACGCCATGGGGGTCAATGACTGGACGCGCTTACAGGCCGACATCACCCAGCATATGCAAGCGGTTAATCAGGTGTTTTCCGGCTTGATTGGCGAAGATGAGCAAGAAACAGACACGGACGTCGATACTGAGTATCACGATCTATGGGCGATGGCGCGCGATGTAGAAAACGCCCACTTGATCTTAGCAGGCTTAGATTTACCGGACACCAATATTGCTGAGCAGTTATTAGCGTTTAAACAAGAGCTGGCTAAGCGCACTGTGGGCCCTCGAGGACGTGAGGTGCTCAACCGTTTGATGCCCGTCATGTTAAGTAAGCTACTGACGTTACCGCAACCACAGCAGGTGCTGCCACATATCACCCACCTGTTACTGAATATCTCGACGCGCACCACCTACTTAGAGCTGTTGGATGAGCACCCCGGGGCGATTGATCAGCTGTTACGACTTTGTACGGCCAGCCCGATGGTGGCAGAAAAGTTGGCGCGCTACCCTTTGCTACTGGATGAGCTGCTCGATTTAACCCATTTGTACCAACCCTTGGCGCCGGATGCCTATCGCAGCGAATTACGCGATTATCTTGCTCGTATCCCCGTTGAGGATATGGAGCAACAAATGGAGGCGGTGCGTCAGTTTAAGCAAGTTCAGTTATTAAAAATTGCCGCGGCGGATATCGCTGGTGTGCTACCTGTGATGCGCGTCAGTGATCATTTGACTTACTTGGCTGAAGCGATTGTGGAGGCGGTGGTCAATCAGGCGTGGCACCAAATGGTGGAAAAATATGGCCAACCGACACACTTGGGCGAGCGCGAGGGCCGAGGTTTTGCGGTGATTGGCTATGGCAAGTTAGGCGGATGGGAGCTGGGTTATAATTCTGACCTCGATGTGGTTTTTCTCCATGACTGCCCCGCGGATATTGAGACTGACGGTCGTAAAGTGATTGATGGTCGGCAGTTTTATCTACGTCTTGCTCAGCGTATCGTCCATCTTTTCTCTACGCGTACTCCCTCTGGGGTGCTCTATGACATTGACACACGCCTTCGCCCTTCCGGCACCTCCGGGATGCTGGTGAGCACGCTCGAAGCTTATGCTGATTACCAACAAAAAGAGGCGTGGACATGGGAGCACCAGGCACTGGTGCGTGCACGCATGATATATGGTGATCCTAAGCTAGAGTCCGGCTTTACCCAGGTCCGTCATCGCATTCTCACCACGCCACGAGACATCGATACGCTGCGAGAGCAAGTCAGTGGCATGCGTGAAAAAATGCGTCAGCATAAAGCGACAGGACAAAAAGATACCTTCTCCATCAAACAAGACGCCGGTGGGATCACTGATATCGAGTTCTTGGCGCAATACTTAGTGCTCGGCAACAGTGCCAGTCAACCGGCGCTTACCCGATATAGCGATAACGCGCGTATTTTTGAGCAAGCCGGAGAGCTGGGAGTGATGCCACTGACGCAGGCGGCGGGATTAAAGTCGGCCTATACCCGGATGCGCAATGCGCTCCACCGTAGCCACCTAGCTGGTGAAAGTGGGCAGGTGGAGGCTGATGCCTTTATCGATGAGCGCGAAATCGTGCAGCAAGCCTGGCAACAGTGGTTTGATGGGCAAGCAGACTAGCAGCGTAAGGCGCAATAATGAGGCCGCGATTGGCGGCCTATTTGGAGCTAGATTCCCTCGTATAAGGAAGGCTCACCCTCTGGGCGGGTTTTAAAGCGCCGATGCAACCACATATATTGCTCTGGGGCGCGTAGGATCAGTCGTTCAACCGCTTGGTTAGTGATCACCGCTGCGGCATGCGCTTCTTTAGGGAAATCCGTTATCGGTGGGTCGATTTTAACGCGGTATTGGCCAAGCCGTCGTTCTCTCACCACAGAAAATGGTACCACGGTGGCGTGGCCGGCATGGGTCAGCAAACTGGTGCCTGTGGTGGTACAAGCTTGTTTGACCGCAAACAGTGGTGCGAATGTGGAGCGGCGGCGACCATAATCGTGATCGGGTGCATACCACATGCGATGACCCTCTTTGAGGTAATGGATCATCGACTTAACGTCTTTGCGATCGACGCCAATATTGCGCTTCATCCGGCCACGGAACTGAAACCAGTCATACACAGGGTTGGTATTGGGGCGATACACCCCCACGCCAGGCGTTTGTTCGCTTAAGCCGCGCGCGCCAATCTCTAAATTTAGAGAGTGCACGGCAATTAAAAGCACCCCTTTGCCTTGTTGTTCAAGCTCAAGCAGAGTGTCTAATCCTTCAATGGTGACATGCTTGTTGATTCGCCATTTGGGCCAAAACCACGCCATACCAGTCTCGAACAAGGCAAGGCCGGCGTTGGCAAAATTTTCTTTCACCATCGCAGCGCGGTTAGCGGGCGTCATCTCTGGAAAGCACAGCGCTAGGTTACGATCGGCAATTTTAACGCGGCGTTTCATTAGTGTATGCATCAAGTGACCCAAGCTGCGGCCCATATAAAATTGGACGCGATAAGGCAGCCAGCTAGCCAGATACATTAACCCGACGCCGAGCCAGGTATGAAGATAGCGAGGGTGAAGAAACCCAATGCGAAAAGTGGGGGCTGAAAAATCGCTCATAGCGTTAATGACTCATGAAAACCAAACCAGAAAGAGCCGTGAGGCCCGCGCTATTGTAGAGTAAATTCTTGGCGCTGTCCTGCGCGAGTGTGTGCGGTAAGTGTTGAGATTGTGCGCAGCATACGCCTGTGAGCCCCCCATTTAGCCTATGGCTATGCTACTATCGCTCGGTAACGACAGTATTCGGAGATCCAGATGAAACTCAGCCTTCCTGATTATAGCCAAGCCAATGTTCTGGTCGTCGGCGATGTGATGCTCGATCGCTATTGGTATGGACCGACGGGACGCATTTCTCCAGAAGCGCCCGTGCCTGTAGTGAAGATCAATCAAACGGAAGAGCGCCCAGGTGGCGCCGCGAACGTGGCGATGAATATCGCAGCCTTAGGTGGGCATACCCAGCTGATTGGTCTGACCGGGAAGGATGAACAGGCTGATGCGCTCACACAAACCCTCGACTCGCTAAATGTTAACTGTGATTTTGTGGCGCTAGACTCGCATCCCACTATTACTAAGCTTCGGGTAATGAGCCGTAACCAGCAGTTGATTCGTCTGGATTTTGAAGAGGGTTTTGCGGGTGTGGATGTGGCACCCATGCTGGCTAAAGTCGAGGCGGCACTGCCCAAGGCGCAGGCGATGATCTTATCGGACTATGCCAAAGGGGCATTAGCCGAGGTGCAAACATTGATTCAGGCCGCCAAACAAGCGGGTGTCACCACCTTGGTTGACCCTAAAGGCACGGATTTTGAGCGATATCGAGGGGCGAGCTTACTGACGCCAAATATGGCAGAGTTTGAAGCGGTGGCAGGCACAGTGACGGACGATCAAAGCTTGGAAGAAAAAGGCCTGGCGTTGATCAAGCAATACGAGCTTGGTGCGTTGCTGGTCACCCGCAGTGAACATGGGATGACATTGCTGCGCCCTGATGCCGCGCCGCTGAACTTGCCAACGCTTGCCAAAGAAGTGTACGACGTCACAGGGGCGGGGGATACCGTGATATCGGTATTGGCGGCATCATTGGCCGCGGGCAAACCGATAGAGCAAGCCTGTGCGCTGGCTAACGCTGCGGCCGGCGTGGTAGTGGGTAAGTTGGGTACCTCAACCCTCTCTACTATTGAGCTTACCGAAGCGGTACACGGCTCGCACGAGTCTGGTTTTGGCGTAACAACCGAAGCGCAGCTGATTGATGCGGTGCACGTCGCCCAAGGACGAGGTGAGAAAGTGGTGATGACCAATGGCTGCTTTGATATTTTGCACGCAGGCCATGTGGCGTACCTCAATGAAGCCGCCAAACTGGGCGATCGCCTGATTGTTGCCGTCAACACGGATGCATCAGTCCAAGCGCTGAAAGGGCCCGGTCGTCCGGTCAATCCAACCGATCGACGGATGGCGGTGCTGGCAGGGCTGGGCGCGGTCGATTGGGTGGTTCCTTTTGGCGAAGAAACGCCTGCGCGCCTGATTGGCGAAGTCTTGCCCGATTTGCTCGTTAAAGGCGGTGATTATCAGGTTAACGAGATTGCTGGTGCCGAGGCGGTGCTCGCCAACGGGGGAGAGGTCAAAGTGCTTAATTTTGAAGATGGCTGCTCTACCACAGAAATCATTGAGTCGATTCGGCGTGGTCAATAGCGCCTTGCCCTTTCAACTCATGACAATAAAAAAGGTGCCCGTCGGCACCTTTTTGCATACTAAAGCCTCAAGCGTGAATCACTCTTGCTTAACCAGCCCTTGGTTAATATCGAGCAAGTCTTGCTCAGACAAGGTGCCCATGGCTTGGTGTAAACGTAAACGGCTTAGAATATAGTCGTAGCGCGCATTGGAGAGGTTGCGGTTGGCATCGTAAAGGCGACGCGTAGCATCCAACACATCGACAATGGTACGAGTACCCACTTCAAAACCTGCTTCAGTGGCTTCTAGCGCTGAGCGTGCAGAGACCACGGTTTGCTCATAGGCACGCAGCGCACCAATTGAGGCATTGATGTCGTTATAGAAAGCGCGCACATCTTTTACCGTGCTGCGGTATTTGGCTTCAAGACTTTGTGACGCGGCCACATACTCATGCTGCGCCTTTTCCACATTGGCCGAGGTGCTGCCGCCGGTGAACAGTGGCAAGCTAAAATCGAGGCTGGCAGTGCCTTCGTTGTAATCAACCGAGCCGGGAGTATGCTGATTATCGCTATCCGTCATCCCGTATTGTGCGCTGAAGGTCAGCGTGGGCAGGTGACCGGTTTTGGCCAGTTTAATCTGCTCTTTGGCGGTATCACGGGCAATGCGGTTGGCGAGCAACTCGAGGTTTTTCTCTTCGGCGACTTTGACCAGTGCTGCCGGTTGCTGCTGCGGGTTACTGGCACTAAAGCGGTCAGTGTCGAGCACGCGCAAGTCATGTGGGGCTTGGCCGGTGATCTCACGCAAGCCCTCATAGCTGTTGGTGAGCGCGTTTTCGGCCAAAATTTCATCGGCCAGTACGGCATCGTATTGCGCTTGGGCGTCATGCACATCGGTAATCGCCGAAAGGCCCACTTCAAAACGTTGCTTGGTTTGCTCAAGCTGACGGCCCACGGCCGCTTTTTCTGCCTGAATAAACTCAAGCTTGTCCATGGCGCGGAGCACGTCAAAATAGGCTTGTGCCACGCGTAGCATTAACCCTTGCTGCTGGGCCGCATAGGTCGCATCTAGCTGGCGCGCCTGCATTTCACTGATATCCAGGTTGACCCAGCTATCACGTTTGAAAATCTGTTGGCTTAAGCTGATATCGGCGCTGGTGGTGTCGACGTCACGCTGATCGTCGCTGTCATTGCGGGTAATGGCGTATCCCGCATTTAAGGCTATTTGCGGTAGCAAGGTGCCACGAGTGGCATCCACAGCAGAAAACGCTGCGTCGCGCTCGGCGGCCGCTTGATTAAGAGTGGGATCGCTTTGCTTCGCTTGTTGATAAATTTGGGCGAGATCATCGGCAAGGGCTGCACTGCTTACGCTGCCGAGTGCCAAGCTTAACGCCAAAGGGAGCAATTTTTTCATAGATGGAATCCCTGAATCTGTGCGATTAGATAAATAGACGGTCACTAGCTTACCGCAATTATGCTTGCGTGAAACTGACAATTTGTTAGGACATTGAGTGTAAACTATCCAATTTGCAAATGGGACTGAAAAATAGTTGTAACTTTTATCAAAAAAGTTAAGTTTATGGTTTGCTAGAAAGACGCGCGTTGCCGCTCGGCAYAGGCCAGTGGGTATAGGCGTGACTCAGCATTTCAATTCGTCAGCTCGTGTCATCGAGGAAAAGGAGCCCGCATGTCAGACTATCCGCCCGGACAATTCGATCGCGACGATATTGTGATCGAGGATATTTCTTCGCTTTATCAAGGTTTCTTTTCCATTCAGCGCTATCAGTTTCGTCATCGCTTGTTTGAAGGCGGCTGGAGTGGCTCTGTGGTGCGGGAGTTGTTTGAACGTGGCCATGCGGTGGCTGTTTTACCCTATGATCCCGTGCGTGATGAAGTGGTGATGCTTGAGCAAATCCGCGTGGGGGCGATGGCAGCAGGCGCGACACCATGGCAACTCGAAATTGTGGCTGGGATGATAGACAAAGACCAATCCCCCGAGCAGGTTGCCCACCGTGAAGCGCGGGAAGAAGCGGGGCTATTACTGCATCAAATGGAGCGTGTTACCCGTTATTTATCCAGCTCTGGTGGCTGTTCTGAACAGTTGGATGTGTTTGTCGCAATTGTTGATGCCTCGGAAGCGGAAGGCGTGCACGGCCTCGACAGTGAAAATGAAGACATTTTGGTGCATCGATTATCTCGCCAACACGCCTATCAAAAGGTGGTTGATGGTGAGATTGAAAACGCCGCCTCAATCATTGCGTTGCAATGGTTGGAACTCAATGCCAGTCGCTTGCGTCAAAGCTATAATGAACAAAACAGTAAATAGACAGTAGGTGTGCGTGAAAACAGAATATCGTGTCGACTTACCAGCGATGATGCGCTTGTATGAAACCAACTACGCCAAACTTGTCCGTTTGATGCCCAAGCGTGACGAGGTGGGACAGGTGTGTCGATACGATATTCAAGGGCAGGAATATGCCTTGGTCGTGCGTGAGTCAACTCGCTACACCACCTTACTGGATATTGCTCAGTTGAGCCCAGGCGCCGCGCCGGATTACTTACGTGCTAACCTGACAGTGCGCTTGTATCACGATGCACGGGTCGCGGAAGTGTGTACCACGCAGCAGATTTCACGCTTAAAACCACGTTATGATTACCCGAATCCGCGCATGCATCAGCGCGACGAAAAACATCAGGTTAATGCATTTTTATCGGATTGGCTTGGCCACTGCCTACGCCGTGGCGTGGTGGCGTCTGATCCTATGTATAAATCATCGTTAAACTAAACCAGCAAAGGTATTTTCAACGTTGCAGTCTTGCCAGATAGATAACGCCGACGGCGATTGTATTCGTCTTTTGCAAATCACCGACACACACCTGTTCGCGAGTGAGCAGGGTAGCTTGCTGGGTATTAATACGCTTCGCAGCTACCATGCGGTGCTGGATGCCATCAGTGCCACTGACCCGACTTTCGACGCCATTATTGCCACGGGGGATCTGTCTCAAGATCACTCCGCTTTGTCGTACCGCCGTTTTGTCGACGGTATCGCCCGGTGGTCACAGCCTTGCTTTTGGCTACCGGGTAATCATGATTATCAGCCAGAAATGAGCGCGGTATTACAGTCAAATACCCTTCGCTCTTGCTCGCAAGTCCTGTTGGGGGAGCATTGGCAAATGGTGCTGCTCGACAGTCAGGTGGCTGGTGTACCGCACGGCGAATTATCACAAGCGCAACTGAACCTTTTGGATACACACTTAAGCGCGCATCCTGAGCGCCATGCGTTGGTGTTGCTGCACCACCATCCGTTGGATGCAGGAAGCACTTGGTTGGATCAGCATAAATTGGCTAACCGAGAGGCATTCTGGCAAGTGATGGCGCGTCATCCTCAAGCGAAAATTGTGGTGTGTGGGCATATTCATCAGGCCTTGGATGTGCGTTATCAAGGTGCGCGTGTGATGGCGGCGCCCTCCACCTGTATCCAGTTTATGCCAGACTCACACGACTTTGCGCTCGATAACCAAAATCCAGGTTGGCGCTGGCTTGAGCTGTATGCCGACGGGCGCGTAGAAACGCAAGTGGCGCGTGTAACCGGTCAGCACTTTCGGCCAGACTTCGACTCCAGCGGATATTAATCATGCCATCAGCGTTGCTTTATCTTCATGGCTTCAACAGCTCGCCGCAATCGTTAAAGGCGAGACAGATGCAAGACTATTGCGCCCAGCATCGTCCTGATATTGAGGTGTTGGTGCCACAACTGCCTAGTCATCCTGAGCCAACCGTGCAGTTACTGAATGAACTGATCACGCGCTTTAGCGAAACCCATCAGCTGGGTTTGGTGGGAAGTTCGTTAGGAGGCTTTTTAGCCACCTGGCTGAGTGAGCGTTATCAACTGCCCGCTGTACTGGTTAACCCCGCGGTTCGCCCTTACGAACTCTTGCAAGATTATGTTGGGGAACAGGTTAATCCTTACACCCAAGAACGCTACACCCTCGAGGCTGCCGATATCAACGCCTTGCGTGAGATTGATGTGCCGGTCTTATCTCATCCTGAGCAATTTTGGTTATTGCAACAGGAAGGTGATGAAGTGCTGGACTATCGCCAAGCAGTGGCAAAATTCAGTGCCAGTCAACAAACGGTTGAGCCGGGAGGCGATCATAGCTTTGTCGGCTTTGAACGTTACTGTGGGGATATTCTCCAATTTCTTGGTATCTAGCGCGCCATCAGGCTAGAGGCATTGAAACAGAGGCACACAGACGCAAGCTCGTGCTATCTTAGCCGCTACGTCACAGCAGACGGATAGCAGCTCACAGAAACTTGTGGCAATCTGGCGCCGCGCTTGACAAGCGGATCCCCCTTGCTGACCATGTCATCACATTTATTAAGCCAATCGATTATGACAGAACAAAACTATAACGCAGGATCGATAGAAGTCCTCAATGGGCTCGAGCCCGTGCGCCGACGCCCCGGTATGTACACAGATACCAGTCGCCCTAACCATCTTGGGCAGGAAGTCATCGATAACAGTGTCGATGAAGCGTTAGCCGGCCATGCCAGCAAGATTGATGTGATTCTCCATGCCGACCAATCACTGGAAGTGATTGATGATGGTCGTGGTATGCCGGTTGATATTCACCCCGAAGAGGGCGTCTCTGGGGTTGAGCTGATTTTATGCAAACTGCATGCGGGCGGTAAGTTCTCCAACAAAAGCTACCAATTTAGCGGTGGTTTACACGGGGTGGGTATCTCCGTAGTGAATGCGCTGTCTCATCGGGTAGAGATTACCGTTAAGCGCGATGGTCAAGTGTATGATATTGCCTTTGAAAACGGCGACAAAGTACAAGATTTAACCGTGACGGGCACCTGTGGTCGTCGCAACCGTGGCACGCGCGTTCACTTTTGGCCAGATGGCCAATTTTTTGATTCTGACAAGTTTTCACTGGCCCGTCTTAAAACCATCTTAAAAGCCAAGGCAGTGCTGTGCCCGGGACTGACGGTCAATCTCACTGATAAAAACACCGATGAGACCACATCCTGGTGTTACCAGGATGGGTTGAAAGACTACCTCGCTGACAGTGTCAAAGGCTATGAAGTTCTGCCGGAAACACCTTTTATCGGCGAATTCAGTGGCCAGACCGAAGCCGCGGATTGGGCGGTTATTTGGTTGCCAGAAGGGGGCGAGCTAACGACAGAAAGCTATGTCAACCTGATCCCAACGGCACAAGGTGGCACGCATGTAAATGGCTTGCGCCAAGGGATGCTGGAAGCGATGCGCGAATTCTGTGAGTTCCGTAACCTTCTCCCTCGCGGCGTAAAGCTGACCGCCGATGATATTTGGGAGCGCTGTGCGTACGTGCTGTCGGTTAAGATTCAAGACCCACAGTTTGCGGGGCAAACCAAAGAGCGCTTGTCCTCTCGCCAATGTGCGGCGTTTGTGTCTGGGGTGGTCAAAGATGCCTTTAGCCTGTGGCTGAACGAGCGCCCACACCTTGCTGAGCGTTTGGCGGAAGTGTGTATTGCCAGTGCCCATCGCCGCATGCGTGCCGCGAAGAAGGTGGTGCGTAAGAAAGTGGCATCAGGCCCAGCGCTGCCTGGCAAACTGACTGACTGTGCGATGCAAGATTCAAGTCGTACCGAGCTATTTTTGGTCGAGGGGGACTCGGCAGGTGGCTCAGCTAAGCAGGCTCGGGATCGCGAATTTCAAGCGGTGATGCCGCTTCGAGGCAAGATCCTCAATACATGGGAAGTCTCCGCAGACCAAGTATTGGCCTCCCAAGAAGTACATGATATCTCTGTGGCGTTGGGTATTGACCCTGATTCTGGGGACTTGGGGAATCTTCGTTACGATAAAATCTGCATCCTCGCTGATGCGGACTCCGATGGCTTACATATTGCGACCTTGCTATGTGCACTCTTTATGCAACACTTTAGAGCCTTGGTTCAGGCTGGCCATGTGTATGTGGCAATGCCGCCGCTTTACCGCATCGATTGTGGCAAGGAGGTCTTTTATGCCTTGGATGAAGATGAAAAAGCAGGGATCCTTGAGCGTTTGAGCAATAAACGCGGCAAAATCAATGTGCAACGCTTTAAAGGTTTGGGGGAAATGAACCCGTTACAGCTGCGTGAAACCACCATGGATCCCAATACTCGTCGCCTGGTTCAGCTCACTATTGATGATGATGAGCAGACGCAGCAACTGATGGATATGCTGCTGGGTAAAAAACGGGCAGAGGATCGCCGCCATTGGCTGCAGCAAAAAGGCGATATGGCCGAGCTTATCGATATCTAAATCACTATAACGGGATCTTATTCGCATGACAGAGGTGACTTATGATGGGGTAGAGCAGCTTGCTCTGCGCCAGTTCACTGAGGACGCATACCTCAATTACTCGATGTACGTCATCATGGATCGCGCACTGCCGTTTATCGGCGATGGCTTAAAGCCAGTGCAGCGCCGGATCATTTACGCGATGTCAGAGCTGGGGCTATCCGCCACGGCAAAATATAAAAAATCGGCGCGTACTGTCGGGGATGTACTGGGTAAATACCATCCTCATGGCGACTCGGCGTGTTACGAGGCCATGGTATTGATGGCTCAGCCGTTTTCCTATCGTTATCCGCTGGTGGATGGGCAGGGTAACTGGGGCGCGCCTGACGATCCTAAATCGTTTGCGGCGATGCGTTACACTGAATCACGCTTATCGCGTTTCTCTGAAGTGTTGCTGCAAGAGCTCGGACTAGGAACCGTCGATTGGGGGCCTAATTTTGATGGCACCATGAAAGAGCCTAAAACCCTGCCGGCACGCTTACCGCATATTCTCCTCAATGGGATCACCGGGATTGCGGTAGGGATGGCAACGGATATTCCGCCACACAATGCGCGTGAGCTTGCCAACGCGTTGGCCGCAATGATCGATAAGCCGAGCTTGGACTTAGACGGTGTACTGGAGCATGTACAGGGGCCTGACTACCCTACCGAAGCGGAAGTGATCACGCCGAAGTCAGATTTGAAAAAGCTCTATGCTAGCGGACGGGGCTCTATCAAAATGCGCGCGCTTTGGCATAAAGAAAGCAATGAAATTGTGATTACTGCGCTGCCTCATCAAGTATCGGGCGCTAAGCTGCTAGAGCAAATCGCCAATCAAATGCGGGCGAAAAAGCTGCCGATGGTAGACGATCTCCGTGATGAGTCGGATCATGAAAACCCCACCCGGATTGTGATTGTGCCGCGCTCTAACCGTGTCGATTGTGATCAACTGATGGATCACTTGTTCGCCTCGACCGATCTAGAGAAGAACTACCGCGTTAACCTTAATATGATTGGCCTGGATGGACGCCCACAAGTTAAGGGGTTACATGGCATTTTATCTGAGTGGTTAACGTTCCGCCGCCAGACGGTGAGACGTCGCCTTGAGCATCGGCTGGAAAAAGTCCTCGCTCGCCTGCATATTCTAGAGGGCTTACTGGCCGCTTACCTGAACATTGATGAGGTGATTGAAATCATCCGCAGTGAGGATGAGCCAAAAGCCGAGCTGATTGCACGTTTTGGTTTGAGCGAGAAACAGGCAGAAGCGATCCTTGAGATCAAATTGCGCCAGTTAGCCAAGCTTGAGGAAATCAAGATCCGTGGTGAGCAAGATGAGTTGAGCAAAGAGCGCGATAAGCTAGAGAAGCTGCTCGGCTCAGATCGTCGCTTAAACACCCTAATAAAAAAAGAAATCCTCGCGGATGCGGAAAAATACGGGGACAACCGTCGTTCCCCGCTGGTTGAACGAGCGGAGGCCAAAGCGTTAACCGAGCGTGATTTGGTCCCCAGCGAACCCATCACTGTGGTGCTCTCAGATAAAGGGTGGATCCGCCATGCCAAAGGGCATGATGTGGATGCCACTGGCCTTAATTACAAAGCAGGCGACAAGTTCCTCGACGCGGCACCGGGCAAAAGTAACCAACCCGCGGTTTTCCTGGGGTCTGATGGTCGCAGCTATGCCATAGAGTCGCACACCTTGCCATCCGCGCGCAGCCAAGGTGAGCCGATTACCGGGCGAATTAATATCACCCCAGGCTCGTCTATCCGTCATGTATTAATGGCGGATGAGGGGCAGCTCACCTTGGTGGCCTCGGACGCCGGTTATGGTTTTGTGTGCAAGCAAGCGGATATGCTCTCCAAAAACCGCAGCGGTAAAGCCTTATTGACGGTTCCAGATCAAGCCGAAGTGATGCCACCGCGCCAGGTGGGTGATTTGGAAAGCGATTTGATTGTCGCGATTTCCAATGAAGGCCGCATGCTGGTGTTCCCGGTCCATGAGCTTCCGCAACTGAGTAAAGGGAAAGGGAATAAGATCATTAATATTCCTGGCGCACGCGCCAAGTCACGTGAAGAGGTGTTAAGCCAACTGTATGTGGTGCCAGCCAATGCCGGGGTGACCTTGCACGCTGGGAAGCGCAAACTGACCTTAAAACCGGATGATCTCACTCATTATCGTGGCGAGCGAGGTCGACGAGGCAGTATGCTGCCGCGTGGTCTCCAGCGCGTCGATCAAATCGAAATCCTGCCCGAACGCTAAGTTGCTACCGCCCCTGAACTCAGGGGCGGTGTGGGTGCATTTTTGCGCTGAATCGGTATACTGACTCGCCTTTCACGCCTGCTCTTTGGAGAGAGAAATGATTTTTGTCGTGCGACTGCTGGCTTTATTGATTGTCGCTGTTTTGCTGTTTGTTTTTGGAGGTTTGTATTGCTTGTTAAGCCCTCGCAACCCTCGTAATTGCTACCATATCAGTAAGTGGTTTGGACGCCTCTCTGGTTTGTTCGGGATTAGCCTTGAACTGCGCTTCGCAGAAGGGGCACCTCGTGAGCCTGGCGCTAGCGTGTGTATCGCCAACCACCAAAGCAATTGGGATATGGTAACCTTATCGAATGCGTTGATGCCTGGCGCGGTCACCGTGGGTAAGAAAAGCCTGTTATGGATCCCCATTTTTGGTCAGCTCTATTGGCTCACGGGCAATGTATTGATTGATCGTGCCAATCGCAGTAAAGCCATGGGAACCATTGCGCAGGTCACAGAGAAAATCCGAGCCAAACAATTGAGCGTATGGTTATTTCCCGAAGGAACACGTTCACGCGGGCGCGGACTATTGCCCTTTAAAACCGGCGCATTTCATGCGGCGATCGGTGCGAACGTCCCCTTGATTCCCATAGTATGTAGCTCGACGCATCACCTAAAAGCGAACCGCTGGAACAACGGCCATGTGATTGTTGAAGTGATGGCGCCAATTTCGTCAACAGGCTACGATAAAGACAATGTCCGTGACCTCGCGAAGCATTGCCACCAGGTGATGAAAAGCAAGCTCGAACAACTTGATGCAGAAGTGGCGGAGCGCAATCAAGGCGTTCGCTAATTGAGGATAGGTTTATGACTTCAACCCAGCGCCACCATGTGGTTTTGGTCTCACCGAGCGGTGAACCTCAAGGGATCGCTGAAAAGTTGGAGGCCCATCAGCAAGGATGGCTGCACATGGCCTTCTCAGTGATGTTGTTTCGTTGCAATGAGCTGGGTGAGCGTGAGTACTTGCTACAGCGTCGCGCGTTCGATAAGTATCATAGTGGTGGATTGTGGACCAATACATGCTGCTCGCACCCCAAACAAGATGAGCCGGTTGCGGCGGCGGCAAAACGGCGCCTGTATGAAGAGTTAGGGATAGCGCGCCCGCTTGATTTTACCATGGGACCTTGGTTTGAATACCGTGCCGAGCTGGATAACGGGTTGATAGAGCATGAATTAGATCAAGTCATCGCCTGTGAAGTCAACCATGTCGACATGATCCCTAACCCAGATGAGGTAGCAGACTGCCGCTGGTGGTCTGAAGATGAAGTCAAGCAGGCGATGGTGGACGCCCCCGAGCGCTTCACCGCTTGGTTTGCTGACGTTTTATCACGTATCGATGTGATGGCGCGCGGTTGATAAGTGTGCGCTATGCCATCACGACATAAAAAAGCGGCGCCTAGAGGCGCCGCTTTTGCATTAGCTCTTCGCTGGAATTAGCGTTTCGCTGAAATAGCTTTTCGTTGCCGTCGCTTACCAATTAGGCTTGGCGCACCGCAATCGCTTCAATTTCGATATCAACGTCTTTGGGCAGGCGTGCGACCTCAACGCATGAACGAGCAGGGTAGCTTTCCACACCGTGTTCATCAAAGAACGCACCATACACTTTGTTGACATCCGCAAAGTCTTCCATGTTTTTGACAAACACGGTGAGCTTAACAATATCATTCACTTTAAGCCCAGCAGCTTCTACCACCGCTTTGACGTTGTCGAGAGACTGACGTGTTTGTGCGGTGATTTCAGGAGAGATCTGGCCAGTCACTGGGTTGACGGGGATTTGGCCTGAGGTCAGCACCATGTTGCCAAGGTCAACGCCTTGCGAATACGGACCGATAGCTTCTGGCGCCTGCTCGGTTTGCAGTACTTGGGTCATTGTCTGTTCCTTTGTTATAAAAAGCGACACCTATAGTCTGCAACGGTTAGCTTGCCACGTAAAGCCGTTTACTCAGGGGCAAGGCGGTCTCGAACCACTTGCTCGCAGGCGGCAAGCTCATTGAGCTGGCGTGGTGCGACCAGGACAGTATCGTTCCCGCCTACCGTTCCTAAGATCAAAGGATGTCGGTGCAAGTCGAGTAAGCGAGCGATCAACTGGGCGCCGCCTGGGTGGGTTTTCACTACCACCATGGCTTGGCTACAGGTGATGTCATCGATTTGTGAGCCGACAGAAGACACCGCGTAGACAGGCTCCATATCTCCGCTGAGTGCGTAGACTTTTTGTCCATGCGCATTGGGTACTTTGGCGACCCCGAGCTTGGATAATAGGCGTGAAACGGTCGACTGGCTGACATCAAGATAGCCGAGTTGAACCAATTGCTGGCGAACGGCATCTTGGGTGGTAAAGCTTTGCGTTTGCAGCAGGTGTCGACACGCAGAGAGGATATCGTCCTCCGGAGTGGTCGTTTTTACCGATAGAATTGCATCATTAACCACGGGCAACCCCTTATAATAAACGGCATTTCACGTCAATATCAGCGCATAAAGCTAATAATGCGTGATTCAATCGCATATGCTATCAGTTGCTTTTAAATGAAACTTTGATGGGTGTCACTGGGTGGTGTCAATATTGAGAAGTAGGGCGCCACTCGGCGCCCTCGCTCAGGTGGCGTTAATCGCCAAGGGTGGCGACCATCACCGCTTTGATGGTGTGGAGACGGTTTTCTGCTTCATCAAACACAATTGAGCAGTCTGACTCAAACACATCTTCTGTGACTTCTAGGCCTTTTAACCCATACTTTTCTTCGATTTCTGCCCCCACTGTGGTTTCGTTATTGTGGAAGGCAGGAAGACAGTGCATGAATTTCACGTGCGGGTTGCCAGTGGCTTTCACGACATCCATATTGACTTGATAGGGCTTCATGAGCGCAACGCGTTCATCCCACGCTTCTTTAGACTCACCCATCGACACCCAGACGTCGGTATACAAGAAGTCACAATCTTTCACGCCTTCTTGTACCTCTTCGGTCAGCGTAATGCGTGCGCCGGTTTTTTCGGCGATAGCACGACACTGTGCGACTAGCTCTTCTTCTGGCCAGAATGCTTTCGGAGCCACTAAGCGGATGTCCATCCCCATTTTAGCGGCACCCACCATCAGAGAGTTCCCCATGTTGTTTCGGGCATCGCCTAAGTAAGCAAAGCGCATTTCGTGCAGTTGCTTGCCGCGTCCATGCTCGAGCATGGTCATCAAGTCCGCTAAAATTTGGGTGGGGTGGAACTCTGTGGTTAATCCATTCCAGACTGGTACCCCTGCGAACTCACCCAGCTCTTCCACAATGTCTTGGCCAAAGCCGCGGTATTCAATGCCGTCATACATCCGACCCAATACGCGTGCGGTGTCCTTCATCGATTCCTTATGGCCAATTTGTGACCCCGTTGGGCCGATGTAGCTCACTTGGCCGCCTTGATCAAAAACAGCGGTTTCAAAGGCACAGCGGGTGCGTGTTGACGCTTTTTCAAAGATAAGGGCGATGTTTTTGCCTTTTAGACGGGGCGTTTCGTAGCCATTGTATTTCGCTTTTTTCAGCTCAATGGCCATATCGATAAAGTGTTGGATCTCACGAGGAGTGAAGTCCAGTAATTTTAGGAAGTTACGGTTGCGTAGATTAAAAGCCATAGTGGGCAATCCTCTTTGTTATTGGTCTCAGGCCTGTGCAGGGGTAGGCTGGCCGTGAGAAATATTGTTGTTATTGACTGAGTGTGGACGAATACGTGTGCCAGCTTGGCCTGCCAAGATAGCAAGGCCATCTTCGAGGGCGCCAATACCTACTAGCTTGCCGCCTTGGCGAATAAACTCGCAGGAGGCATCGATTTTTGGCCCCATAGAGCCAGCATCGAAGGTATATTGGCTGAGATCATCGGGCGTTGTGTCGGCAAGTGCGCGTTGACTTGGCTCACCATAATCGAGGTAAACCGCTTCGGCATCGGTCAAAATAAGCAGCGCATCGGCATTGATTTGACGGGCGAGGAAGGCGGCAGACATATCTTTATCAATGACAGCCTCGATGCCTTTTAGCTGGGTCCCTTCTTGGATCACAGGGATACCGCCCCCTCCCGTACAAATCACTAGGTGCCCTTGGTCGATGAGGCTCGCGATAGCGTCGTCTTCGACAATCCCAGTAGGTTGTGGGCTGGGCACAACACGGCGATAATATTGGCCGTCCGGTTTAATATCCCAGCCATACTTTTCGGCCAATTGGGTGGCCTCTTGTTGGTCATATACCGGGCCTATTGGCTTGGTGGGATTCGCAAACGCAGGATCGTTAGGATCGACCGTCATCTGGGTCAGCATGCAAGACACGTGTTGGTCTGGCGCTAAGTTATGCAACTCTTGCATCAGCATATAGCCAATCATGCCTTGGGTTTCTGAACCTAGCACGTCCAAAGGATAAGGTGTCACGGATTTGTATTCGAGCCCCTGCAGGGCCAGTAAACCAACTTGAGGGCCATTACCGTGGACGAGCACCACGTTGTATTGTTCGCCGATAGCCGCAATGGTTTTGGCCGCTTTGGCGATATTGGCACGTTGAATGTCGGCTTCTAAAGGTTCGCCTCGACGAAGCAGGGCGTTGCCTCCGAGTGCCACGACGACAGTGGGTTTTTTCATAGTCTTACTCTCTACAGTCGGTGGGGGCTGAGCCAGGTGCCCAGCCCGCTCGGGGATTAAATGCCATCACGATGAATCGGGCAGCTCATGCAGCGTGCGCCACCGCGGCCGCGACCCAGCTCATCACCCGGAATGGATAGAACAGTGATCCCAGCTTTGTCGTATTTCTCATTGGTATAAGTGTTACGCTCGTAGCCGACGACGACACCTGGGCGCACGGTCAAGACATTGTTGGCGTCATTCCACTGTTCACGTTCCGCTTCGAAGCTATCGCCGCCGGTAGTGATCAGGTTCAGTGGGCCGACATCGAGGGCTTTTTCGATGGCGGTGAGGAAGTAATCTTCTTCGCGTACATTGAGATGGCCGCTACGGTCACCGGTCAGACTCCAGCATTTGATGTCTTTGCGAATCACTTCGGGGTACACCGAGAAAGTATCTTCACGCATATGGGTCATCACGGTATCTAGGTGCATGCAAGAGCGATGTTTTGGCAGCTCCATGGCAATTACTTGCTTGGCTTGTCCATGTTTGAACAGGCTGGACGCGAGGTTTTCCACCCCTTGTGGCGTGGTGCGTTCAGACATGCCAATCAATACCACGCCTTTCCCTAGGACAGTGACATCGCCGCCTTCAATGGTGGCATTGTCGTAGTCGATGTTTTGTGCACCAAAGTAGGTAATAAAGTCGCCGTTCGCAAAGCGAGGATGCCATTTGTAGATCGCACGCAAGTGGTTTGTTTCACGCTTACGCGCCGGTTTGGCCATGGGGTTAATCGACACACCACCATATAACCAGCACGAGGTATCACGTGTGAATAAGTGGTTAGGCAGGGGGTCAATGATAAAGTCCGATGGGGCATGCATCGCTTGTAACATGGAGGTCGTGGTAATCGGTAGCTCGGAGTACGCCAGCCCTCCTAAGAACATTGATGCGAGCTCGTGGTGAGGGAGATCATTGAGATAGCAGCGAATATCGTTCGCAAATGACGGACCAAAGGTATAGTCCGAGATCTTAAGGTTCATTAGCCAGGCTTTGGCTTCGGGTACATCCAGCGTCTCGGCAAGCAGGTTTTGCAGCAATAGCACCTCAACGCCCTGATCGCGTAGTGTTTGAGCGAATTTGTCATGCTCTTCACCCGCACGTTCAACTGACAGAACATCGTCGAAAAGTAAGTCATGACAGTTCGAGGGGGTGAGGTGGGTTAAAGCACGCTCGGGGCGGTGCAACATCACGGTGCGTAATTGACCAATTTCAGAGCCGACATAGAAGTTGTTCATCTTTCTTTCTCCGTATATCTCTGCTTGGCTTTTTATCGGAAGGGAAATAAAAAGTGCAGGTTTTTTATTGGGTACAAATTTATTCTAACGCCGTGAGCCGGTTGAACTTGAAGTTAGATCACATTGAAACCATTGCCTCTATTTCGTGGTTTTTACTCTGTGTTAATGGTATTTATGGCGGCATTAAAAAATGGTTTTTAATGCTTAGTCACTTTTATTGCGTGCTTAACGATATTATTTTTATGGTGCTAGGTTTTTAGCAGGGCATGTGTATTTTTTATGCCTTTTATGTTTTATTTTTATTTCACCTTATGCGCATTAAATGAATGATTATCTTTAGTGGTATTTATATTTAACAAATGCCGAGCGATTTTTGTTTCTATTTGTGATGACGATCGGTATTAAATCGCTTTGTGTTAATAATGTAATAGAGGTGTGAACGGGGTAGGGAAGTGTGCTGTTATAGCAGGGGACGTGAGAGAAATAAAAAAGCGCACTGCTTGATAGCAATGCGCTCTACGCTTAGTTGATGTCTGATGTTATAACATGACGCCAAGGCTAAGCATGGCCATGATCATAATGGTAAGAATGCCAAGCAACGGCGCGACCCATTTTATCCATTTCGCATAAGGCACGCGGGCAATGGCCAAGCCACCCATCACCACGCCGGAGGTAGGTGTAACGAGATTGACGAGCCCCGAAGCCGATTGATAGGCCGTTACTACCAATTCTCGCCCAACGTTCGCAAAGTCGGCCAATGGCGCCATAATTGGCATGGTGAGCACTGCCAAGCCAGATGAAGAAGGCACCAAGAATGACAGTAACACTTCCAGCCAATACATCACGTTAATAAAGACGAAAGACGACAAACCACTGACTAAACTCTCGGCACTATTGAGGATGGTGTCGGTAATCATGCCTTTATCCATAATCACCACGATCCCGCGGGCAATGCCGATGATTAGCGCCACACCGAGTAGGTCTCTCGCCCCATCAATGAAGCTGGTGGTGATTTCCTCTTCGCTCATGCGTGCAATCAGGCCAATGATGATGGCAGCCCCCAGGAAGACGGCTGAGATCTCTGCCATCCACCAATCAAGAGATGAAACACCATATATCATCACGGCAAAGGCACCGGCAAAGATAGTCAGTATCACTTTGCGTGTGGCCGTAAAATCAAGGCTTTGGTTGTCGTCGTGCTCGCCCAGGAAGTGTTTTTTATTACTTTCATACTGGTCATAAACGATCGATTGGCTCTGATCGGCTTGTACTTTGCGCGCATAGCGCATGACATAGACAACACAAATAAGCCAGCCAATGACTAAGATCGCAAGACGCAGGAGGATACCATCAGTGAAAGGGATCCCTGCGGCATTGGCTGCAATCACAGTGGCGAACGGGTTGATGGTTGAGCCTAACGTACCTATCCCTGCCCCAAGCAGTACCGTCGCCGCTGCGACTACAGGGTCAAAGCGTGCAGCCATCATCACAGGCACAAGTAGCGTATAAAAAGGCAAGGACTCTTCCGCCATGCCATAAATGGTGCCCCCGGCGGCAAATAAGCCCATCAAAATGGGGATCATCCACTCTTCGCGTCCCTCTAGACGCTTGGTGACGCGTTCAATCCCCGCATCAATGGCACCTGTTTTGGTGACCAACCCTAAAAAGCCACCAATGATCAGAATGAACAGCGAGACATCAATGGCGGCCGCTTCATACGTTTGGTGGTTATAAAAACCGTCAATGGGAGCCAGCAGGACATCGACAATGCCTTGAGGGTTACTGTCAACCTGTTCGTAAGTCCCTGAGATAGGAACGTCTCGACCGAGCTCTTCATTATACTCTCGTTCATACTGACCGGCGGGCACCACCCAGCTCAGGGCGGCGACGACGGCGATAAGAATGAATAAAATGGTATAGGCGGACGGGAACTTTAAGTTCGAGAACCAGCCTTTTTTTTCGGGAACACTGTGAGTACTCATACTTTCTCCTCATACCTCTTATTAGCATCTATAGTGCGCTACACGTATTGAGGTAATTCCGTTAATTTCACGTTATTTATTATTTTTATGCCGTGGTACATGGCTTTGCATTCATTGTAAAAGTGGTTCCCTTTTCACTTCTTAGTGATATCTCACAAAAGAAGAGGTGGTTAATGGAGCACCAAAAAGGTGAACTCCATAAAACTGAATGTGGTGTTGTTATTTATGCGTAGTTATTATTTTCTCTTTTTGTGTGGCTTGGGTTTTTATTGATTAAATGATGTTGGGCTCGCTTCCTCTACGGTGCTGAAAGCTGAGTTAATGATGAGTTTATGTGCGAGCTTTGATTATTTAGTCAATCAGTCGCTTTACGTGTGATGAATAAAACCTAAAAAATAACGGATAGGTGAATAGGTAGAAATCAACCCATTTATTGTCTTATATCAATTTATAACGGTGAGTCGATAGGTAGGAGAGGGCACGCAGCAGGTGCCCAGTCGAGAGAGGTGATTAGTCTTTTTTGTTCTTAGTGGGCTTGGGAAGCACAATCATGTCGCATTCGGCGAAGTGGTCTTGAAATGCACGGTTATTAATGTCGAAAAGAACAACCAGATTCCCGAGGCCAAAGCAGGCAGTGGCCAAACGAATAATGGCTTGAGTGGGACGAATGTTGCTGCCATCGGTATTTTGTAACCTAAGCCGCCACGCGCGCATGCCCAGCGTTTGTCCGGCTTTACACCAAAAGTAGCCATAAAAACCACCGATGACACAGGCCAGATACGCAGTATAAAGTGGATTGACTATCGGGTGATGGGTTAAGAAATCACTGATGTCTTGGTAAGGGGCAATCGACATGCCTAGCACTTGTGCTAGGGCGAGTATTGCCATCATTCCCCCTCCGGCGAGCATGAGCAAAGCCGCCACGACGAGGAGATCATAAAGCCAAGCGGCTAAACGCCGGAAAAAGCCTGCGGTTGGGCAAGCGATAGAAGAAGTTTGCATTTGATTGTTCACACCCCAGTACTCAATTCGGTGCTAGCCTAGCATAGACCGGCAGACAGTGAGTAAGCTTATACCTCGGTTTTGCGATGTCTTTTGGGGACAAATTCAGCACCAATGTGGCTGAATGGCTTGAATTGGTTAAAAATAGTGCGAACGAACGGATTTTTATTTTTATTACTTGCACTCCAAAGGTCGGTACGTATAATTGCCCCCACTTGCCGAGATGGCGGAATTGGTAGACGCAGCGGATTCAAAATCCGCCGCCTTAACGGGTGTGAGGGTTCAAGTCCCTCTCTCGGCACCAAATCCCAAAAAAGCCCCAGTCAAAAGACTGGGGCTTTTTTCGTTGTGGGCAAGGATTAGCGCTGATCAGGTCACACTCCGCTACATTCCATCCCGTCAATTGTTACTTGCCAAGGTATGATCGCCGTCTGGGCAATAACAGGGAGTAGTAGTGTGCAAATGCGTTATCGAGACATTGCCAGCTGGATCGAAACACAAATTCAGCAGCGTGTTTGGCAAGTCGGTGATCGGATCCCTTCGGTGAGGGAGATGAGTCGGCTTCAACACGTTAGCCCAATGACGGTAATGAGAGCTTATGAGCAATTAGAAGCCGATGGTTGGGTTGAGGCGCGTCCGCGCTCTGGCTTTTTTGTGCGGCCCCATTATAACAAGCTCGCGGTGGATGCATTGGCACGACCACAAGCGCAATCTCAGTGGCTCGACACCCACCAGGACGTGCTTGATGTGATCAGTGCTAGCCATAAAGGCGCGTACTACCCATTTGGTTCAGCTTTTCCTGATCCTCAGTTATTTCCCATGCAAGCGCTTGGCCGCGCGATGGCGCGAGTGCTGCGTCAATCCTCTCATCCCGATCACTTCACGATTTTACCGCCGGGCGATATCGGCCTACGTCGACAGATTGCACAGCGTTATCTCCGCCAAGGAATTAAAGTCAGTATTGATGAAATCATTATTACTAATGGGGCAATAGAGGCATTGAGTCTGTCTTTAGCGGCAGTGACGAAGCCAGGAGATAAGGTGATTATTGAAGCCCCCGCGTTCTACGGGGTGCTGCAGACACTCGAACGTTTACAGCTTAAAGCCGTTCCCGTCGCGGTTGATCCTGAAACAGGGGTCGATATCCATGCACTGGAGCATGCCTTAGCGTCCCACTCGATCAGTGCGTGTTGGTTGATGAGCAACTTCCATAACCCCACGGGCGCGTCGATACCAGCGCATCGCAGGCCAGATGTGGTCAGCATACTCGCTGCGTATCAAGTGCCATTGATAGAGGATGATGTCTATGGCGAGCTGTTTTTCTCAGAGGCAAGGCCGATGCCGCTTAAAGCCTACGATACGCAGGGTAGTGTGCTGCACTGTGGCTCGTTTTCGAAACAACTCGCACCGGGTTTTCGGGTTGGCTGGATAGCGGCAGGCTGTTATGCGATGCAAATAGAGAAGCGCCAGTCTGTATCGAGTTTGGCAGTCGGCGCACCTAACCAATTGGCGATTGCCGATTATTTAAAGCAAGGTGGGTATGACTCGCACCTACGGCGATTACGCGAAACATTGTCTTCCCGCCATGAGGTGATACGTACAAGGCTAAAAGCACTTTTACCTCCCTCTACGGTGATGAGTCAGCCTACAGGCGGCTATTTTTTGTGGATCATGCTCGATAAGGGCATCGATACGCGCGACCTCTTTCAAGCACTCAGGCCTTATGGCGTGACAATCGCACCGGGTGCACTATTTGCCAGTGACGGACGCTTTAATCACTGCTTTCGACTGAACGTCTCGATTGTGGGAAGGCAAAATGCCGAAGGGGTCAATGATAGTCAGAGCTTGGAGGGGCTCACACAGATTGCGAGCTCGATCTCAGCGTTATCTGTGCACTCAACTGTCACAGCTGAATACTGAACTATCTGTACTAATCTACCGTGCGTCTCCCTCGATAAACTCAACACGTACACAACATTGAGGGGGAAAAGGATGAAATCAGAATTGAGTATGATGGTCGTCGCGATAATCTGCGCGGCTTTATTGATCCTTGGCCATGTCATCATCATAGAGACACTTGCCTATTATACGTGGGCACAATGGACAGCCGGTGCGATACCTTTTGTACTCCTGCTGATGGCGTGGGGCTCTGTACGTTACTGCCGAGCTAAAGAACGCGAGGAAGAAAAACAGCATTCGCACTAAGAGTGATTGAAAATAAGAACGGGTGAAGACCAGCCACTTTCCGTTCTTGCTGACTAAAAAAGCGCCTTTTGTCTACTTTTGTTTGTTTTGTGAACAAACGAGTAGCAAGGCGCATTTTTTTTATGTTTAGGGGTTGCGGGAAAAACTGAGATCTCTATACTGCGCTTCCTGTTGACGGGGCAACGAGACGCAAGTCACGAAATGCCAACCACTCAGTCAACACGCTCTTTAACAATTTGACCTATGCAATCTGTGTGGGCACTCGTTGAGAATAGACAAAAAGATTTATTCGATGAACTGAGTGACCAAACGACAACTTTAATAGTTGTTCGGCACAGTCAATTCGTTTTTCTCTTCGGAGAGAAACAGTAATCAGTATTCATTGAGCTGAAACTTCGGTTTCGAAAAACTTAAATTGAAGAGTTTGATCATGGCTCAGATTGAACGCTGGCGGCAGGCCTAACACATGCAAGTCGAGCGGAAACGGCAGTATTGAAGCTTCGGTGGATTTACTGGACGTCGAGCGGCGGACGGGTGAGTAACGGCTGGGAACCTGCCCTGACGAGGGGGATAACCGTTGGAAACGACGGCTAATACCGCATAATGTCTACGGACCAA